>JABMPG010000143.1 GCA_013203855.1 bacterium | reverse complement strand
GCCAGACCAGTTCGCGCTTTCGGTTCGAATCCATCGTTGCGGGATTGTGGTTTTTCGCATAGTCCCACAGGCCCAGGCTGATGCGGAACAACTCGTCGCGGATTTCCTCGGCGTCCTGAATGATGTCGAGCATGCCGCCGTGTTCGACCCACCACATGTGCGAGACCGCGCCGCTGGGATCGTTTTGGGGATTGCGCCCTTTGCCATGGGCAGGCGCGTCGAAGTTCGCGGGGCGGACGACCTCCCGCAAGCGCTTGTGGGAGCCAGTCGGCTCGAAGTCCTCCGGGCGTGTCCATTCATAGGCCCACTCGGGCCGGATGAAAGGGGCCTCGGCCTCACGGTCTTCGATGCGAGCGTTGTAGAGCGTGTTGCCGTGGGTGCGGCTGTGACGCACGTCGGGGGCGAGGGATTCATTGAATTCGGAGCGCGCCTCCTGGCCGATCCGGTACTCGGCGCCGGCGTAGTAGCCGACCCACGCGTCGCCGGTGCAGTCGATGAACAGGGGCGCTTCGAAAGCCATCCGTTCGCCGCTCCTGACGTGCATTCCGAGCACGGACGCGATCCGGTCAGACCCAGCCATCTCGACACCGGTGATCCGCGTGTCCAGAAAAAGCGAAAGATTCTTCTCCGCCCGGACGACCGCTTCCAAGTGGGGCCAATCGGCCCGCCCCTGGTTCTGGATTTGGGCCTGGACGCCGAAGAATTCCTCCGTCAGGCCCGTCACGTTCACTTTGTCCGGAGGCTGACCGATGTAGCCCATGGGGGGGATCTGAATCTCGGAGGAAGCGTTGCCTCCGACGACGGGCCGGTCGTGGATGAGGGCCACCCGACAGCCCAGGCGCCCCGCCGCAACGGCCGCGGCCATCCCGGCGGGGCCGGCTCCGGCCACAACGAGATCGAAGGGCGGCTCGCGCCGGATTTTGGTGGGGAGACCGCCGAACCGAATCCGCTGTTCGTGGAGGGTTCCCAGATCGTTTGCCGGTCGAAAGGAATCGTCGGCGAGGACAATCGCGTCGCATCGCCCCCACCACCCGGTCCGATCGTGGAGACGAATCTCGATCTGGCCCTGGGCCAGTTCGAAATCTCCGCCCGGCACCCATTGCCAGTCTTTCGTGTCGGTCTTGCCGAAGAGCGTCGAGGCGGGCTGACCATCCACGAGAACCTGAAACCGGCCGGGCGAATGGGCCGGCAGCCAGTCCTTGCAGCGAACCCAGAGACGATAGGTCCCTGAGTGTGAGACCGGCGCCACCGTGACGGCGTCCTCGACCGGCTTGCCCAGTCCGTGGGCCAAGAGATAGGGCGATCCCATCACGCCCATGAACTGGCAGTCATTGATCCATCCGCCAGCATTCTGAAACTGTTCTGCCTCCAGCCAGATCATGTCCGTTTTGGACGGTGACATACGATACTTCTCCGGTCCTGTTCAAGGGATTGCCTTTCTCGAAGGGAATGATAGATCAGGGCGGCGAACGGAAGAAAGGGCAATGTGTGCGGAGAGAGGAACCATGATCCCGGCTGGGGCCGTTCGCTCTTGCCTACTCGACAAACGGCTGGTAGTCCTGCCCCGTGTAGACGCCCTTGTCGGTCCGAGTGATGTGGCCCTGGCTGACCGATCCGTTCGTGGGATCGTAGATGTATAGTTCCACTCTGCCCCCGAGAACGTTGCGGGAGCTTTTCCAGTGCGGGTAATCTTCGGGACGAGCGGGCCACGGTCCGAGACTCTCGACTGCCCACCGGTACCCTTTGCGGCCGGGGTTGTGGGGCCATTCGGCATCCCGCACCGGGTCAAAGCGGAAATACCAGTAGGTGTCGATGTGGTTGACGATCATGGGATGCTGCCCGATGGTGAACGGGTCGGGCAGAATTCGGTTGAGATAAGCTACGGGCGTTGTCAGCGCCTTGATGTTGGCCCGGTGATCTTCCTGCAGCGTGTCCAGATACTCGCCGGGATAGGCGTTGTTGACGACGCAATACTGCTCGAGCGCGACGCTCATAGTTCGCTGGTCGGCTTTCACGCGCGAGACCTTGGCGCGGACCTGGGCTTCGAGGGAATTCGGCAGGGCAATGGCCGCCAGAATCGCGATGATGGCGACGACGATGAGGAGTTCGATGAGAGTGAAGGCGTTTTTCACGACTGTCTCCCGTCTCGACTGGTGAGATATCCGTGATTATTCCCAATCCCACTCCATAGGCTCGTAGTCCTGCCCCGTGTAGATCCCCTTGTCGGTCCGGATGACGTGACCCACGCTTTTGGTTCCATTGGTCGGGTCGTAGACATAGAGAACGTTGGTCCCGTTCAGAATGAACCGGGCGCTGTAGAAGGCCCAGCTGTGCTCGGGGACGGGGCGCGGCCCCCAGCTTTCCACGGCCCATTTGTAGCCCTTGCGGCCGGCGTTGAGAGGTTCGCCCTCGTCCCGGACGGGGTCGAAGCGAAAGTACCAGTAAGTGCCGACATGGTTTTCGATCTGAAAGACCGAACCTGTCGCGAAAGGATCGGGGAGTATGTGGGTGATATACGCGACGGGGGTCGTCAGCGCCTTCAGGTTCGCCTTGTGGTCGGCTTGTCCGGTGTCGAGATAGTCGCCGGGGTAGCGGTTATAGTCCACGCAGTATTGCTCGATGGCGACGCCGAGGGTCCGCTGGTCGCCCTTGACCCGCGAGACCTTGGCGCGGACCTGGGCTTCGAGGAAATTCGGCAGGGCAATGGCCGCCAGAATCGCGATGATGGCGACGACGATGAGGAGTTCGATGAGGGTGAAGGCTTTTTTCATGGGTTCATGGTCCCAAGATCCAAGTTTGCAGTCTGCCGTTCAGCACTGCGGCCTCTTGCCACACCTGCTGACTTCTGGCTCCCTATCGATTCCATCCCCACTCCCTGACGACATAATCCTGCCCGGTGTAGATGCCTTTGTTGGTTCGCATCAGATGGCCCTGGCTGGTCGTCCCGTTGGTCGGGTCGTAGATGTGCAGGTCGCCGGTTCCGGTAAGGATATAGCGAGCACTCTGCCATTTCCCGTTCCAGGCCGGGCCGAAACTTTCGGCCGCCCATGTGTATCCGAGACGGCCGGCGTCGTAGGGCATGTGGCGGTCACGATCCGCATCGAACCGGAAGGTCCAGTAGGTCTGGATGTGACTGATCACCATCGGGTCTTTGCCTATCGTAAAGGGGTCGGGAAAGATGCTGGAGATGTAGGGCACGGGGGTGGTCAAGAACGTGCCGTGATACTTGTGGTCTTCGTTTCCGGTGTCGAGGTAGTCGGGCGGATACTTGTTATGGTCGGAGGCGTAGGCTTCGAGAGCCGTGGCGAGGGCGCGGAAGTCGGCATGGACTCGCGCGGCTTTGGCCCGGACCTGGGCTTCGAGGAAATTCGGCAGGGCAATGGCCGCCAAGATAGCGATGATGGCGACGACGATGAGGAGTTCGATGAGGGTGAAGGCTTTTTTCATGGGTTTGGAAGTTCTGAGTTTGGAGTTCGCACCATCGGCTCTCGATTCCTTGCTCCGTAGCGATATCTGCTGCTTCACCACGGCCACCACGGGTTCCACGGCTTGTAGTCCTGCCCGGTGTAAACGCCTCGGTCGGTCCGGATGATGTGGCCCTGGCTGACCGAGCCGTTGGTGGGATCGTAGACGGCGAAGGGGGCGTAGCCGCTGAGAACGAAGCGGGCGCTCCTGCCTTCGGGATTGGTCTCGGGCAATTCGCGCCAGGGGCCGAAGCTTTCGACGGCCCAGCGATACCCCTTGCGGGCGGCGTTGCAGGGCTGGCCGGCATCCCGCACTGGGTCGAACCGGAAGTACCAGTAGGTGTCGATGTGGTTGACGACCATCGGGTGCTGGCCAATGGTGAAGGGATCGGGCAGGATGCGGTCGATATAGGCCACAGGGGTGGTGAGAACCTTGACGTTGGCCTTGTGGTCTTGATAGCCGGTGTCCAGCCAGTCCCCGGGATAGCGGTTGCTGTCCAGGCAATACTGTTCGAGGGCCACGCTGAGGGTTCGCTGGTCGGCCATGACTCGGGAGGTCTTGGCGCGGATCTGCGCGTCGAGAAAGTTGGGCAAGGCAATGGCCGCGAGTATGGCGATGATGGCAACGACAATGAGGAGTTCGATGAGGGTGAAGGCTTTTTTCATGACTCTTCCTTTCCTGCTGCTTGCTCAGGGACCGGGCTGCCCATCTCCTGGACCAGGACGCCCGAAGCGGACACGAGGGAGAATGACGCCAAGGTCAGAAATGAGAGGGTCCACTCCATGGTGTCTGTCCTTCTGGCGCGGCCGGAGGCTCGCATGAAACGGGAGATCCTTTTACTGAACATATTGTTTCTATCAGAAGAGGACCCGTGCGCCAAGGGGTTTCTGAATATATAGACGTCGGAAGGGGGAAAAGGTTTGCAGGAAATAGGAAGTTTTTTTGCAGCCCGTGGCCGCGGAGAAACCGGAGAGCAGAACCTCGTCAAGGTTTGCTGAACTGACTGCTCTCGAGTCTGTTCGTCGCTTCGCCAAGATGCGCTCTTGGAAAGAATGTCTGGCACTAAACTCTTGCAAGCTGGGGCTTTGGCGGGTAAACCAGTGCAGAAGATTCTGCTGGCCGGGGGCGGGAGCGCTGAGGGTTCCCACCGGTCGGGCTGGTCCGATATCCCCTCGCAGGAAAGGACGCGACATGAGACGCTATATCCTCGCCGGAAACTGGAAAATGCACAAAGACGCCAAGGAGGCAGTCGAGCTGGTCAAGGCTCTGATCCCCCTGGTTAAAGAGAATAAGGAAGTGGACGTGGTCGTCGGCCCGCCCTTCATTTCCATCCCCGCCGTGGTCGATGCTGTCCAGGGCACGAACATCGATGTGGCTGCCCAGAACTGTTATTGGGAGGATTCCGGCGCTTTCACGGGTGAAGTCGCTCCGCCTATGCTGAAGTCCAGCGGGGTGAAATACGTTATCATCGGGCATAGCGAGCGGCGTCAATTCTTCGGCGAGACCGATGCGACCATCAATAAGAAGGCCTTGGCGCTGTACAAACACGGTCTTGTTCCCATCATCTGCTGCGGGGAACTGCTCGAAGAGCGCGAAGCGGACAAGATGGAACAGGTGATCGAAACCCAGATCCGCGGGTGCCTGAAGAATCTGCCCGCCGATAAGATGCGCGAGACGGTCGTCGCATATGAGCCGGTGTGGGCCATCGGGACCGGCAAGGTGGCCTCGCCTGCCCAGGCGCAGGAAGTGCATGCTCTGATCCGCGGGCTTCTGGAGGATCTGTATGACAAGGATCTCGCCCAGGCGGTCCGCATTCAGTACGGCGGCAGCGTCAAGCCGGATAATGTCAAGGAGCTGATGGGGCAGACGGATATCGACGGGGCGCTCGTGGGCGGCGCAGCCCTGAAGGCGGATGACTTCGCCAAGATCGTCAATTTTCAGAAGTAGGCTGCTTTTTCTGAAACGCAGAAGCTATGCGCCAGCCCTTTTCAGGCAAGCCATGCTTCCTGTTCTCTCAAAGAGGCTCTGTTTTCCCGGCGAGTCCTCTTTCAGCGGGCGGGCAGCGTGGCTTGCACCCCCAAAACAACGCGCCGTAGAGCGGCTCTATTCCCCTTCCAACTCAATTTTGTGTTTCCGGTATAGCCCCCGGAACTGGTGATAGGTGAGCCCGAGTTTCCCGGCTGCTTCGCGCTGGTTGTAGCGGGCGGCTTTCAGTGCCCGGCGGATCGCCTCCAACTCGACGCGCCGCAGCGTGTCGTAAAGATCGATCCCCTCGCCTCCGTTCACCGTTTCGCTGATCATCTTCTCCAAGCATTCCGTGGGCGACGGTTCCTTCTCCTCACTCCCCGCCGGGCGAGTTTCCTCGCGGGAGTCTTGCCGGGGCACATCCGCCTTTGTATCCTTTGGCGCATAGGGCGAATCGAAGGGGTCGAACTCGATGCGGTCGATCTCGGTTCCCTCCGCGAGATAAACCGCTCGTTCCACGACATTCTTGAGTTCTCGGATGTTTCCGGGCCATGAATAGGCCATGAGAGCCTCCTGGACTGTGTCGGACAAGAAGGGCAACTCCTCCCGGCCCAGTTCATGGCACATCCGGCTGGCGAAGTGGTGGGCAAGAAGAAGAATATCCTCCTCGCGCTCTCGGAGCGGGGGCAGGAACAAGACCTCGAAGGAGAGGCGGTCGAGAAGATCCCGCTTGAAGCGGCCCTCTCGCGCCTCGTGGACGAGATCGGCGTTCGTCGCTCCGACGATCCGGACATCAGCCTGCACGGGCCGGCTGCTACCCACCCGCTCGAAAGTGGAGTACTCGACGACGCGCAGGATCTTCTCTTGGGTCTCGATCGGGATCAGGGAGATCTCGTCGAGAAAGAGGGTGCCCTTGTCGGCCGACTCGAAGCGGCCCACACGACGACGCCGGGCCCCGGTGAAGGCGCCTTCCTCATGGCCGAAGAGTTCGGATTCGATCAGCGATGGCGAGAGGGCGGCGCAGTTCAGCGCGACGAAAGGGCTACCCCACCGGCCTGAAAGATAGTGCAGCCGTCGGACCGCCATCTCTTTCCCTGTCCCCCGCTCCCCCACCAGCAGGACGGGCCGGTCGACGGGGGCCACGCGGCGGAGTTGTTCCTGGAAATCCAGATACGCGTGGGACTGACCGAGGGCTTGGAATCGTTCGGGGAAAGGCTCCTCTCGGGGTTCGATCGGGTCGTGACTCATGGCGCATTCCTTTCTGTGACAGCACTTTTTCTGGAGACTCGTGTGTAAAATACTCCGAACCGGTGTCAATTTCACCATGAATCGGCAAAATCGGTCAACGGTGGAACAGCCGGATCGGAGAGGTTTTCTGTGTGAGTTCCTGATTTAACGGCACTTAGTGATTCGTGGTTTCTGGCACGTCCCATGCGATTTATTGAGGGAAGTTGAAGGACTGCAAAAGGAGGAGAACTATCATGGGTATTTTCACCAGACTTCGCGACATCATCAACTCGAACCTGAATACCATGCTCGAGAAGGCCGAGGATCCCGAAAAACTGATCCGTCTCATGATCCAGGAGATGGAAGACACGCTGGTTGAGATCAAGGCTCAGTGCGCCTCGGCGATGGCCCAAAGCAAGACGTATTCGCGGCAGGCTGACGAGGCGGGACGCCGCGCGGAGGAATGGGCGACCAAGGCCCGGCTCGCGATGGAGAAAGACCGCGACGATCTCGCCCGCGAGGCCTTGCGCGAGAAGAAACGCTACGACGACCGAGCCAATCTGCTCGCCGGACAGAAACTGGAGACGGACGGTGTGGTGGATCAGTACCAGAAGGACATCCAGCAACTGGAGGAGAAGATCGCTTCGGCTCGCGAGAAGCAGAAGATCCTCGTCCAGCGTCACACCCATGCCCAGTCCAAGCGCCGCGCCCAAGAGCAGATCCGCAAGGCTGACACGTCCGAGGCCTTCGCCCGCTTCGAAGGATTCGAACGCCGGGTCGACCGCATGGAAGCCGAAGCCGACTTGGTCAATTACGGGCGCAAGCCGCGCCTTGAGGAGCAGATCGAGGACCTGCAGGGCAACGAGGAACTCGAAAAGGAACTGGAGAGCCTGCGGAAGCAGGTCAAAGGGGAATAGGGTTTTGATCTCGGAGTTCGAAGTCCGTAATTTGCAGTTGAGTTCGCGGTCCGTAGTTCGCAGTGTACGGATTGCGGCTTGACAAGAGTTATGGACTTGGAACAGCCGTGAAGGGGCGGGGGAACACAGATCACAACAGACCGGAGAAACAAGACATGAGTATTCCCTTGGCGCCAATCATCCTTCTCATTCCTCTCCTGATCTTCGCGTTGGTAGTTATTGTCATCGTGGCCTTCGCGCGATTCCTTTTTCGCCTGGCTTCAGGTGGGGATGATCCGCGGCGGGAACGGCCTGAGGACACTCGGGAGATTCAGCAGATGCACGCGAACCTGTCGCGGATAGAGGAACGCCTGGAGGCGCTTGAGACGATTCTGCTCGAAAGGCAGAGACAGTATGATCAGAAGGCGTAGCGCGGACCAACCACGGAAGGGAACAGCTTGGATATGAGAGGAAACGCACGATGCGCGGGTGTTTGACAGTTCTCCTCATTGGCCTCCTGGTCATGTTTCTATCGTTCTTTGGCTTGGGTTTTGTCTTTAG
>JABMPG010000142.1 GCA_013203855.1 bacterium | reverse complement strand
TTCCTTCGCCATTCCGCACGTGTTACTTGTGAATTAGCGTATCGATCAGGATCATCTTCTCCCCGCTCGTTCTCGCAATAGGGAACTTCTTGACGAACTCATCCAGAAAGGGTTGCATGCCACCTGCGTGCAACTTCTTGTATTTGAAGGTTTTTGTATATGCCGCCCGCGAGCATTCCCATCCGCACATCCTGGTTGGCATGGCACCAAACGGTCTTCGTGTTCCCCAAACCCGCCGCAGGCGGGTTGCCGCGGAGGCCCGACAGGGCCAAAGCCGGAGACACGATGTTATAGGCCGTGCCCCGCGTGGCCTCAATGCCCTTACCGCGCAAGTTACGAAGCCCTTGAATCCGCTCCCGTCAGTTGGAAGAGCTGCTCATCGGCACTGACCGTGATCGGGCTCTCCCGTTCTATATCATAAAACATCATCCAGACGGTGCCATCACATCCGCACACGAAGAAACATGATTCACCTACTCCATCTTCTTCGCCGGCATCTCCTTGCCTCCCTGGAAGAGAGTCAGGCCCACTACTAGGCCCGCGTCATCCAATTGGAATTCGATCTGAGCATCTACAACCCTATAGACGAAGCGCGTCTCGGAATCGTGATAGATCGGAATCGCTGGTTGCCCGGTGGCCTGCGCCATCAACTGTCCGCCTTCATTCGTAATCGCTATCACGAATCCCGGTACCAGTTCGTATTTCCCGACGTACCGGTCCAGAATCTCGGGAGCCAGCTGCATACTTTCTTCGTCGGGCACTATCGCCCCGCGTCGCATGGCCTTTACGTCCTGGCCGCCTTGGTGCAGCACGAGATGCGTCACCTGGCCGCTCTCATCTTTCCCAAACGAGATCTGAGCATCCACGACATTGGAGAAGAATTCGGTTTCAGCTTCAGCGAGTATCCGGGATTTTGACTGCCCCGTTGCCTGCAAGGACAGCCCTTCCGGCTCGTGGGTTACGGTGAGCACAAAGGTGGGCACGACTTCGTACTCGCCGACATAGGACTCGTATATCTCCGCGCCCAGAGTGATCTCTTTCCGCTCCTTGGGAAGCTCCAGCTTTGCTAGCTCGAAAGCCGGATTCATCAGGTGCCGGCCGATGTCATCGATATCGTTTGTCGAGTTGGATAGCACCACGACCCCAAGCCCGGTCTTCCGGTCCCAACCGACGAAGCTGTGATACCCGCCTGTCCCACCGTTGTGCCACACGATCTCCGATTCGTGCTTCTTGTGGATGAGCCAGCCGAAGCCGATCTCCATTTCTGGCCCTCCAGCCGGCAATCGCGCAGAGTGGGCTTCATCCATTACGTCCCGGAGATCGGTCTCCACCAGCGCCATACTTGCGGCCAGAAATCGAAGCATATCCTCCGTGGTAGAACGGATCGCTCCCGCCCCTGCGAACGTCGGGATATCCCAGTTCGACGTGGGCTGCCTCATCGCCGTGTGACCGCCTGCCAATCGCTTATGCAGATCTGGAGTTAGCTGGATCACAGTGCTCTCCATCCCCAGAGGTCCGCAGACGCGAGTTCGCATAAGGGTCTCATAGTCTACGCCCGCGTTCAGTGCCAGTACATGTCCCAGCAGTCCGACGCCCAGATTGGAGTACTCGAACGCTTCCCCGACTGGTCTGGTCAGGGAGTAGCCGGACAGGAACTCGTACATGTTCTCCACCGTGTAGTCGGCGTAGGGATTCTGGGGATCCGCAAGCTTGAAGTTGGTCGGCATCTGTGGGAGACCCGACCGGTGTGTCGCCAGGTCAAGGAGTGTGATCTCCTTCCCGTCTTTGGAGGGAACCGTCACGGATTCCGGGAGGAATCTCGAGACCGGGTCTTCGAGACGAAGCTCGCCGCGCTTCACTGCATCCGCCAGCAGCGTCCCCGTGAAGACCTTGCTCACTGAGCCGATCTCGAACACGGTGTTCGCTCCTACTTCCGTGTCGCCCTCCAAGTCTCTCTTACCGTAGGCGACGATCTTGCGTCCTCTCCTGTCTACCATCCCTACGACGATCCCGACACTTTTCTTGTAGAGGTCTACACGGTCGCGTAGGATCATCTCGATAGAGTCATCGGAGGGCATTCCTTCAGCTGAAACTGTGTGTGCCGACATCGCCAGGACCACCGCCACCGCCAACGCTAGGTATTTGCATAGGGCTCTCATTCGAACTCCTTTGTGGAATTAATGGCAGTCTCAGTCTCCTGAGCGGGTATGGCCTATAACGGATTTGCAGTGCCCATACCGCGTATGGCAGGCACGAAGTCGGGCACTGCATGTTAGCGGATGTCGCTGCTGTATATCATCAAATAATCCTACGCAGCAAAATTACAACTACTCGGAATCAAGGCTTCTGATTTCGACTAAATATTCTGTAATATTTCGATCTAACTCAAATGGATAGGCATATCTTAAGTGAGCCCCAACGCCTGATACCAATCGTCCAAATAATTCGGTCATCTTGAACATAGCTTTCCAGTTTTCTTCCAGGCCAGCACCTGCGAAAGTTGCCTCGATTTCCGACCAAAGTTGGGAGTCTACCTGCCGCTTGAACCAGCGACCATTCGCACCTGGGTTGTTTTTCCAATGCTTCTGCATCCCGATGTGCCAAGCAATAGCCGTATATAGAAAATGCCGACGCAGACCGCCATCAAGCATGTATTTGGCAAAAAACAACTCGTCATTAAACAGATATTTCGCAACATAGGTTATATGCCACCAAAAGG
>JABMPG010000015.1 GCA_013203855.1 bacterium | reverse complement strand
GGCCCGATGCCGGGCAGGGCGCAGAGTTGGTCGAGGGTGGCGGAGTTCAGGTCGAGGCGACCCGACAGCAGGGCGGACGGATCGGAAGCGTCCGGCACAGCCAGGTTCCCCGTGATCATCCGATCCTTGGAGGTCTCGACGGGGTGCTCGACCCAGACGCCGCCCTGATCCCGGTTCAGATAGGCCTGTGCGCCCACCCCGACCCCGATCAGGAAGATCAGAGCGATCAGCCCATGGACTTCGTTGCGGGTCATGCCACCGTACATGAAGCCTCTCCGGACATATCAAGTCTTTTGCGCCGCTCTTGTGGCGCGGGCGCAGAGGCTCTGAGGAAGCCTGAGATTTTCGTTTCGGACAACCCAGCCGAAGGCGGCAGGGCCACGTCTTCGCTTCCACAGGGAACTCAGGGATTGAGGTTCTCGAGCTTCCCTGTCTCGAAGTCCAGCCGTCGGTAGAAGCAGTTCCGGGGCTGGCCTGCCTGATTCTTCGTGTGGCAGATGTTGCCGCGTCGTGGGCGGACGATATAGAGCAGGGAGTTCTGCTCGCAGTTGACGCGGACTTCAAGGAGGTCGAAGGTCTCGCCGGATGTGGCGCCTTTGATCCAGAGTTCCTGGCGCGATGTGCTCCAGAAGGTGGCCGTGAGGGTCTCGATGGAGTGTTTCAGGGCCTTTTCGTTGGCGTAGGCGACGAGGATAACCTCTTTTGTGTCGGCGTTCTGCACGGCCACGGGGATGATATCGGGGCTCTGGGCAGCGGCCTTGGCCACTTTGGCAAAATCGAGCAGAAGTTGGTCGCCCTCTTCGAGCTGTCGGTGATCGGTCAAAATAGAATCCTTTCGTTGGGCGAGGGCCCCGGTTTTCCCGGGGCCGGGATTCGACCATATCCGCGTCGCCTCTGGGTGTCCACGAAAAATTTCCCCACGGATTTTGTTGATACGAGAAGGTTTCTCTGTTTTTCTTAGAGAGAGTGCCGACGCGCCCGGGGCGGGAGCGGCCCGAGGAGGAGACAAAGCCGTGCGTTGTGTGGTGACGGGATCGAAAGGACTGCTGGGGCGGGCCGTGGTGGAGCGGCTGGCGAGGGAGAATACGACCGTTGTTGAGGCCGATTTGCCCGAGGTGGATCTGACGGATTCCGAGGCCGTGAACGCTCTGGTAGAGGCCAGCCAGCCTGAGTGTGTCTTCCACTGCGCGGCCTGGACCGACGTGGACCGCGCCGAGGACGAGCCGGACCTCTGCCGGGCGGTGAATGTTGACGCGACGCGCTATCTGGCCGAGGCCTGCGCCCGCAGCGGAGCCCGGCTGGTCCTTCTCAGCACGGACTATGTCTTCGGCGGCGATCTCGATCGGCCTTATCGGGAGGAAGATGCTCCCCGGCCCCTGGGTGTCTACGCTCAGAGCAAGCTGGAGGCAGAGCAGGCGGTTCAGGCGGGGGGCGGGGACTGGCAGATCCTGCGAAGCGCCTGGCTTTTCGGTCCGGGACGGCGCAATTTCGTCACGGCTATTCTCGACCGGCTTCGGGCGGGACAGTCTCTGCGGGTGGTGAACGATCAGACGGGTTGTCCGACCTTCGCCCCGGATCTGGCCGACCGTCTGGTCTGGCTGGCGGATCATACGGTGGGTGGGCTTTACCACCTGGCAAACGCGGGGCACTGTAGCTGGTATGAGTTCGCCTGTCGGATCGCCGAACTCGCCGGTTACGCTTCTGACGGGATCGAAGCGATCGGGTCCGACGCGTGGCCCAGCAAGGCCCGGCGGCCCGGTTTCTCGGTGCTGGATTGTACGAAGGCTCTGGCGGCCGGCCTTCCACCCATGAGATCATGGGAGGCTGCCTTGGGCGAATATGTCGCGCAGTCAGCGGCTGATGTGCCCTGTCGCCCATTCAGGACTTGAGGGGTGGCCGGGATGTTTCCCAGGCGCTTTCAGCGCCATTGATTCGGGAGAGGGGAGTCTTTGCGGACGTTCGACCGGCGAGCGCGCCGGTCCCTCACTCGGACTTCGAAACCCACAGCCGACTTCGAACATTGAACTTCAACTCCAAACTCCAAACCCAGAACTCAGAACCCCAAACTCCCATGAACCCTCTCTACAAACCCATTGTCCTTCGCTGCATCTCCTGCCGGGCGGAATACGATCCGCTGGAGATCCGGTACCGCTGCAATTGCGGCGACATCCTCGACGTCGAGCATGATCTGGATCGGCTGGACGGCGCCGCCCTGCGCGCGGAGTGGGACGAGCGCTGGGGCAGCCGCAAGTTTCCGGACAACTCGGGCGTGTGGCGCTATCGCGAGCTGATCCTGCCCGTGACCGAGGAGTGCATCGTCTCGCGCCAGGAGGGCAACACGCGGCTCTATCCGGCGGGCAAGGCGGGCGAGTATGCGGGGCTGAGCAACTTCTATCTCAAGCACGAGGGCGAAAACCCGACCGCATCGTTCAAGGATCGCGGCAT
>JABMPG010000141.1 GCA_013203855.1 bacterium | reverse complement strand
GCCACTGGGATGGGGGGCCGAAGGCCGCGCTCTGCTCTCCCTGGCGCTCACCCTGGCGCTGCTCCCGCCTGTCTATCTCTTTCTTGTCTACGGCGTGCCCCGCCTCCTGGTACGGCAGCAACAGGTCGTGTCGGAATCGGATCTGCCTGGCTATGTGCGGCCCTTTCTGGGACTCGTCGGCTTGCTTTCCATCTTCTCGCGCCTTTTCTATCTCGTGTTCGGCGGCCTCTTCCCTCACCGCGATCTCTCCAAGAGCGATCTGCTGGCCCTCGTGACCGATCTCGAGCCCGAAGAGGAAGAAGAGGAAGAGAACGGCGAGACCGTGGAAGAGGAAGAAACCGACGAAGAGGAACTGGTCTACAACATTCTGGATCTTGAGGACACCCTGGTCCGGGAGGTGATGCGGCCCATCAATTCGGTCGACGCCATCCCCCTCGGCCGCACGACGGTGGAGGATGTCAAGGATCTGGCACGACGGACCGGCCATTCCCGCTTCCCCGTCTATCGCGAACGAATCGTGGATCTGGTCGGTTACGTCAACATCTATGACATCCTCAGCAATGGGGAAGAAAAACCCTTGCCGGATTACGTTTCTCCTCCCTACTTCGTGCCCGAGTTCATGCGCGTGAGCGATCTCCTCCAGCAGTTTCTGCGCAAGAGTATTCAGGTGGCCATTGTCGTGGACGAATATGGCGGGTGTAGCGGATGGGTGACCCGCGAGGACGTGTTGGAAGAAATCGTGGGCGAGATCGAGGATGAGTTCGACACCATCCAGTCGGAATTGACCAAACTGGATGATGGCGCCTGGCTGTCCGAGGGCTCCATCGATATCGACGATCTGGCGGCCGAACTGCCGATCGAATTCGACGAGGAAGCGCAGTACGACACCCTTGCGGGGCTTCTGCTGGACAGTCTGGGGCATATTCCGGCGAAGGGCGAAAAGTACGAAACGGCCGACGCGGTATTCCGGGTCGAACGGATGGAAAAGAACCGGATCGCCCGGGTCCGAATCACTCTTCGCAATCCGGATCAGGCACAAAAGGCTTGACAGAGTCGGCAATCGGGCACGACAATGCCCGTGGCCGAATGAGGCTGGCCAAGGGGCGGGAATAGCTCAGTTGGTAGAGCATCAGCTTCCCAAGCTGAGGGTCGCGGGTCCGAATCCCGTTTCCCGCTCCAGTTCTCCCGGATTCGTTCCGGGATGATTTGCTCTTGTGACTATAGAAGAGTCGGGGGATCCGCTGGGACCGGCCGGCTCGGAATCGCTCCCGTGGACGGTATGCATCGCGACGACTCGAGGCTCGAGCGCCCGGGGATGGGATATGACCGATATCCTGAAGTTCCCTGCGGATCGTTACTATGTTCCCCCATCTCCGCTGTCCGCGGATTTTTCTTCACTTTTTACAGTCTGTTGCTGCCATTTCATTCCCTGATTCTTCTACGTTCCATCGGCCGCTGGCTTCCGGCGTCTCTTATATTGTTTGCCATGCTGGGGCTTCCGGGATGCCAGTCCACCGCGCCGGATCGGTTCATTCCGCCCCCGGGGCGTGATCATAGATACGGTTTCTTGCATACGGTCCAGAAGGGCGAGACGCTGATTCGGGTCTCCGGATGGTATGAGCGGGATCCGGGGGTTCTGGTGGCTCTGAACGAACTGCGGCCGCCCTATCATCTGCGGGAAGGGGAGTCGCTCTATATTCCTCCCGATAACAGTGTCGCGGTCGTCCGGAACGGGGCCCTGACGCTCGATTACATTCGCATGTTGCGCGCGGGGCGTGGGGGGCCGGCGCCGCATAAGGACCCGGAGGTTTCCGGCAAGGTGCGAGTGCTGGCGGATGACGGGAATGGGAAGAGCCGGATTGCGTCGCGGGTTTCGGCGCTGAGCCGGGCGAAGCAGGCGGTCCAGAATGCGATGCAGAGGCGAGAGAAGGCCCCGCCTGGTAGCGAATCCGCGTCCGTGACGCCGGGTCAGCTCCTCTGGCCTTTGAAAGGGCGGTATGTGCGGGGATTCCGCGACGGATGGCTGGATCCGCACAAGGGGGTCGACATTCAGGCCGCGGAGGGGACGACGATTCGGGCGGCCGCAGCGGGGCAGATCTTGTTTTCAGGGAAAATGGGGGCTTACGGACGGATGGTGGTGATCGATCACGAGGGCGGTTTCGCCACGCTCTATGCCCACACTTCCCGCAATTTGGTGGCGAAGGGGCAGCGGGTGGAGTGTCAGCAGCCGATAGCTCTGGTCGGGAATACGGGTCGCTCCACCGGGCCTCATCTGCATTTCGAATTGCGACTTGATTATGTCGCGGTAGACCCGGAGAAGTATCTTTCTCCGTTCAAATGATTGGATAAGGAACATCGGAATGGTTGGCAAGAGAAAGAGCAGAAGGAACCCGGGTGGCTCGCGTTTTCTCAAGTGGGCATTGGTCGTGTTGTTTGTGGCGGAGACGCTGTGGCTGGGGGCGTTCGTGTGGAAGACGGGTTTGTGGTTCCCGCTGGGACCGGCCGGCGAGGAGTCGCAAGAGGATTCGTGGCTGAGTTCCCGCACACAGGAGCGGGAGGATGACTTGCGGGTTCGGGAGATTCTGGAGCAGGGGGAGAG
>JABMPG010000140.1 GCA_013203855.1 bacterium | reverse complement strand
CGCTTGGATAGTTTCGACCATAGAGACAATCATCCCAGACAGCCCAGCCAAAAGCAAGATGGCCGACCCGCCCAAAAAGACTTTTCCCGACCCCGAGACACCCGGAACCGGATCTGGTATAGTGGATAATGTTCGCGGCGGACCAATCTTCGGGGTCCGCCTCCGGAGGAAGGTATGCTGACCAATTTCTCTTTTGTCTACGACAACCAGGTGGCGGGTTGCGCCCATCCCGGTCGTCGGGGCGATCTGCGCGAGGCCCTTTCAGAAATGAGCCAACATGGCGTGACCGCCCTCCTCAGCCTGTCGAAAGAGCCCGTGCCACCCGCCGTTGCCGAAGAATACGGACTGGAACTCCGGCATGTCCCCGTTCCCGATTTCCGGCCCCCGACTATGGAGCAGGCCGATGAGGCGGTCGATTTCATCCAGAATATGGTGGAAGTTGGGGGCCGGGTCGTGGTGCACTGCGGGGCTGGCTACGGCCGCACGGGAACGATCCTGGCGTGTTTTCTGGCGATCCGCGGGGAAACGCCGCAAGATGCCATCCGCATGGTCCGCCAGGCCCGGCCGGGATCCATCGAGACTGCCGAACAGGAGCGCTTTGTTCAAACCTGGGCGGCATGGCGGGGCAAGAAGCAATAAAGTAAACTCCGTCAATTCCCGATACGTTAAACGGTGGACTGCAATCAACCCATGTCGGAGAAGATCGCCATGACCGAAAGCACCAACGCACAGGACCGCCGTCAATACCTGCGAGTGGAAGCCTCGGGCTTGGCCCTGCTCTATGAAAAAGTTGAACAGGGGGACCTCCAGCCGATTCGTGACGAGATAGTCAGCCGCGTCTCAGCTCAACAGGATCTCGAAATCGAGACGGAACGCCTCTGGCACAGCGGAGATCTGCGCGAGAACATCAACGAGCAGTTCGCTCAGTTCGGACGATTTCTAAGCCAGTTGGATGCCAAACTCGACTATCTCGTGTCTCTCGCCGAAGGCACGGCGCCTGTGGGAACCCTCCCCCATCCGGTTTCCCTGCTGGACATCAGCGCAGCAGGCTTGAGTTTCTTCTGCGAAGAATCGATGGGAAACGACCAATACCTCAAGGTCCGCCTCCAGATCTCCCGCTTTCCCCTGAACGAGATCTGGTCGCTGTGCCATGTGGTCTGGAGCCAACCCAGCGACCGCAAGACCCAGAATCCCACTTTCGAGATAGGCCTTCATTTCGATACGATTTCCGAAGACGACCGCGAGAGAATCTTCCGTTTCATCTCCCGCATGGAGCGCAAGATGCTCCGCGAACGCAAGGAAGCAAAAACCTGAGAGGCGAAAAGCCCGCGCCTTCTTCTTCTGCCAACATATGTTGGGCTAGATGCCCTGGCATCGTAAAACACCCATCGCACCTATCTCAAATACCCAAAATCGAAGTCTCTCCACCAGTACTCAATCTCCATACCGTTCGCGCAACATCGGTGAAAGGTGCAGGATGATCTGCATTCGTTCGAAGATGTCGATCCACTCCTGCATTTCGGCCGCCATCTCGTCGGCGGGGGGCGGCACGAAGCCCGTGTCGCAGGCGGGCCCGAATTGGGTGCGGGCCATACGCCGGTACACGGTCAAAAGCCGGTCGCCAAAGCGTCCAAGTTCGAAGAAGTCCTCGGACAGAAAGACCGCCACAGGCACCTTAGCCGCGCCATTGATGCGCAGTTCGTCGCTCAGGGCCGAACCCTCCTCCCGTTCGACGTAGCGGATCTTCAGGACCGGGTTGGCCTCCGCGATCGCTTTGAGCATAGGGCCCTGGCGCACGCAATCGCCGCACCAGATCCCGGAGTAGAACAACACGTTCATCTTGCGCCGGAGGCCAGCGAGCACTTCCCGCTGGGGGTTGGCCAAGTCCATTTTTTTGGCCATCTCCTGCCACTTGTTGCGATGCTTCTCCTCCCCGGAGGCCAGATATTCATCATAGGGAAGAGCCTTCTCGAATTCGTTCCGCCAGAAGTCCTGCCGGATATCATAGTATTTACCCATCGCGTAACACCCCTTTCCAGCACGTTTCCAACAGCTTATCGCAGAGGGATAGTCCAAAGTCAACCTTGAACGGGGTTGGGAGATGGAGTGGGGCGCATCTTGACGAATCTACGCTTTTTGAGTGAAAGTAAGTTCGTGGGCGCCTTGGACCTGGCTTTGATCTTCTACCTGTGAGGCCTATTTCCTATGAGAAAGAGACAGATGGGCCCTTCGCCTTTGGCCGAGGCCGCGTTGGAAGCCGGGCGCGAATGGCTGCGGCGGTGTTTGCAGCGGGACTATCCAAAGATCCCGACAGCGGCAGGAAATCGCCTCTCCGCCGGGCCCCACGCGCACCACCTCGTCTGACCCGTGAAGGATCGAGGGCGGGGGGAGTCCTCCTACAGTTCCCATTGACTCAAGCCGAGGGCCGGGCGTAGCATTTGGCTCGGGGGCGTGTGAAGGTTGTCGATTAAGGAACTGGCAGACGGGTATGCTGTACGTATTAGAACGCTCGATCCCTTTGCTCGCGTGGTGGGAAGAAATCTCTGTCGGACTGGGACGACTGGAAGCAGTGATCTTAGCGGACAGAATTGCAGTGAGGGCGTAGTCGGTCCGATTCTTGCTTTGTTTTGAGAAGCAGGTATGTCCGTGCCTTTTCCGCGTCGGTAAGTGGGTTTGTGCCGGGCGGATTCTCTTTTTGGTGCTTCCATCCCCTCGAAAGGTTTTTATCCGCATGACGCGTTCCCACGCAGCCGCTATCCGCTGTTTCGGGATTATGTTGTGCCTTGCCGGGCTCTTTCCTCTGATGACGGGATGCGCCCGATTCGGTCGGTTTGCCAAGGAGCGGGCGGATCGGGAGGCCTATGAGATCATCGAGAACAAACACGAACAGGCGGGGCTGACCCAGAATCTGCCGCTCGGGATCGATCCGGGGCTGAATGGGCGCACTCAGGAAGTTCTCGAGAATGCGCATCGCCTGAACCTGGGGCAGGATACCTACACGACGCCGTCTTATCAGCTTTCGCTTGGCGACACGTTGGCTATCGCCTTTTCGAGCAACCGGGATTACCAGGCGCGGAAGGAGCGGATGTTCAGCCGGGCGCTGACACTGAGCCGAGTCCGCTACGATTTCGGCTGGCACGATACGGCTTCGGCCACGGGCAACCTGACGCGAACGGTCTCGGGATACGGTACGGGTGGCCCGAGGATGCTGGAAGTCTTCGGGGATTATGGTTTCGGGGTGGGGCTGAGCAAGCTTTTCGCCACCGGCGCTCGGGTGAGCGCGAGCTATACGCATAATTTTCTTCAGTACCTCATCAACGAACGCACCTCGAGCGGCAGCAACAGTCTGGCCTTTACCGTGGTTCAGCCTCTGCTGCGCGGGATGGGGCCGCTAGTGGTTCACGAGCCGTTGCGGCAGGCCGAGCGGGACATGATCTATGAGGTCCGTGATTTCCTTCGCTACCAGCAAAACTTCGTCATCACGGTTTCGGACCGGTTTTACGGTCTGCTGAGCAGTCGGGATCAGCTGCGCAACGCCCGGACCAACTTGAAACAGACGCTCTATAACTGGGACTATGTGGGGAGCTTCGAGGAAGCCGGCCGTCGTTCGGGGCTCGACGTAGACCAGTCCCGGCAGAACGTCCTGCAGGCCGAGACCCGCCTGTCCGACGCCGAGGCGAACTACCTCGGTCAGCTCGACCGTTTCAAGGACTTTCTGGGACTGCCGGTGGACCTCGATATCGGGCCCGATCCGGACGAGTTGGAGTTGATCGCTGATCGCGGGCTTCTGCGGCCGGACCTGGGCCTGGAGGAAGCCATCAATATCGCACTCGAGGACCGTCTGGATCTGAAAACGGTGTCGGACCGGGTGGCAGATAGCCAGCGTTCGGTCCGAATCGCGCTGAGGGACTTTCTTCCGAACCTCGATTTCAGCTATACCTTTACCAGCACTCGGGCGGACCCGGGGGACGAGTTTTCCCTTGAGACGCGCAACAATACTCAGCGGCTGGGGCTGGATCTGGATCTTCCGTTGGATTGGACTCCCCGGCGCAACAGCTATCGCGGGGCCCTCATCGACCTCCAGCAGGCCCGCCGGAGCCTTGAAGCGGAAACGGTGGGTGTGATTCTGGAGGTGCGCGAGGCCTGGAGGCAGTTGGAAAGACAACGCCGGAACCATGCGATTCAGGTGGAGAGTGTTCGTCTGGCCGAACGTCGCGTCGACAGCACGGAACTTCTCTTCAAAGCGGGCGAAGCCACGATTCGAGACGTTCTCGAGGCGCAGGAAGACCTGGTCTCCGCCCAAGACGCTGTTACTGACGCCTTGGTGAGTCACACGATTCAGCGCCTGCGGTTCTGGGACGCCATCGAAAGACTGAAGATCGATCCGCAGGGGATGTGGTACGAATAAGAGGATACAAGAACCGGAGATCTCGGGAATGATCCGGGAATCCGGATTGAGAAATCCGAATCAAGACCAGACGCTTAATCACAAGTCGAAGCCGCTTTTTCGGGCTCCGGAAAGGTGGAGGGATATGAAATCGATACAAGGGGCCGCGATGGCCAAGATCCTCATTCTCCTGGCCGTTGTCGGCGCGCTGGCGGGGGGCTGGTGGGTGATCCAGGGCAAGGGGCGCTCTCAATCCATCTTCGCTGATTCTCCCCGCGCCCGGGTGGAGCGGGGAGACCTGACGATCTCGCTTCTTCAGGCCGGCGAGCTCGAGGCGAAGCGCAGCCTGATCATCAAGAACGAGAGCGACCGCCAGGCCAAGATCATTACGATCATTGACGACGGCAGCTTTGTGCGGTCCGGAGATCTTCTCGTCGAATTGGATTCCGAGGATCTGCGTGACCGCCTGTTGAAGGAGCAGGCCGACGTGTCCCGGGCCGAGGCAGATTTGTCCCACAATGAAAAGGGCATGGAGATCGCCACGCTGAAGTACAACACCGACCAGGAGTCGGCCATTCTGAAAGTCGAGTTAGCGAAGTTGGATCTGAAGAAGTACATCGAAGCCGAGTATCCCCAGGACAAGCGGCTGAAGGAAGTGGCCATCAAACTGGGGCAGGAAGAACTTAACCGAGCGGAAGACAAGCTGAAATGGACCGAGGAACTCACCACAAAGGGCTATACGCGTCGTCAGGAACTGGAAGCGGACCGCCTCGAAGTGGAGCGTCGCCGGATTGAGTTGGAAAACAAGATCGAGGAGCAGCGTATCCTTCTCGACTATACCTACGGCAAGGAACTGAGCCAGAAGGAAAACAATCTGTCTCAGGCCGAGGCCGAACTGGACCGCCTGATCAAGACGCGCGAGTCGGAAATAGCGCGGGACGTGGCGAATCTCGAGTCTAAGCGCGTAACTCTCTCGACGGCCCGTAACAGCCTGAAGAAAGTGCAGGATCAGGTGGGCAATAGCAAGATCTACGCGACTTTTACCGGACTGGTCTTCTATAATCAGGAGGGTCGCAACAATCAGGACCGGCAGATCGAGAAGGGCGCAAATGTATATCCCCGGCAGGCGATCCTTCAATTCCCCGACCTTTCTGCCTGGACTATCAAAACGGGCGTTCCCGAATCGATCATCGAGAAGGTCCAGCGGGAGCAAAAGGCCTATGTGACGATTGACGCCGTTCCCGACGCACTCATCGAGGCTGTCGTGAGCAAAGTGAACGTGGTTCCCGATAATAGCCGCTGGTGGGACCGGAGCACGAAGACCTATACGGTGGATCTGGACATTCCGACGACTCCGACGGCGACCCTGAAGCCGGGCATGTCCACGATGGTGGAAATTATCATTGAGGAACTCAAGGACGTGCTCTATGTGCCTATCCAGGCCGTGCGCAGCACGGAGGGGCGACAGTTCGTGTATGTTGCGGAGCGAGGAGGCTCGGCTCGGGCCGTGGAGGTCCAGACCGGCCAGAGCAACGAAGACTCCATCCACATCCTGTCCGGTTTGGAGGAGGGGCAGGAGGTGCTTCTGTATGCACCCGTCTCGACGGAAACCCGGCCGGGCCTGAAAGATCGCCCGCTGAAGCGGCGCGAGCAGCAGGAGACGGCTGAGAAAGAGGAAAAGGCGGCATGAGCCAACCGATACTCGAATTGCGCGACGTTTGGAAGATCTACGCTCAGGAGAGTTTCGAGGTCACCGCTCTTCAGGAAATCGAGTTGGCCATCGAGGAAGGTGAGTACGTCGTTATCATGGGGCCCTCGGGCTCCGGTAAATCGACACTGTTGAACGTGCTGTGCTGTCTGGATCGGATCACGCGAGGGGAATACCGTCTTGG
>JABMPG010000139.1 GCA_013203855.1 bacterium | reverse complement strand
CTCTTCACGCGCCGGCCCTCGATCAGACGATATCCCGCCTCACTCACCCATTTTCGGAAGACCTCCATCGCCACATGGGCCTCAAGGTCCCACGGGCGCCCGGGGGTCTGCTCCTCGACAGGAGTGCGCGAAGCGACCTCGTCGAAGTATCGCTTCGTCAGCCCCCCCACATACTGTGACCCGTTCACATCCGTCCGGCCCAGCCCGCCCGAGACCATCCCCCCGATGTGCCTCTCCGGCTCCACCACCAGCACCGAACACCCATGTTTCGCCGCCGCAGCGGCCGCCATCAGCCCCGCGGGCGTCCCACCAAATATCACCACATCTCTCTCGATTGTCTCCGACATGCGTTCCGTCTCCTTTTTTTTCTCTGGCTCACCACTTCGCATGAGCCTCGTCGAACAGCGCTTGCACGTTCTCGGGCGGAATATCCGGCAGGATCGCCTCGTGACTCGGCGAGACGATCAGCCCGGTCGGAAAAATCTCGCGTAGTTCCCGCACCTTGTCCCGCACCTCCTTCGGCGTCCCATTCACCAGCAGATGCTGGGCATCCACGCCGCCGCAAAAAGCCACTCGCCCCCCAAACTCCCGCTTGAGTTCGGCAGGCTCCATCCCCGCCGCCAGAGCCTGGATCGGATGGATCACGTCCACCCCCAACTCGATCAGATCATCTATGATCGGCCGTATCGAGCCGCACGAGTGATGGATCACCTTCAGCCCATGCCTCTTCGCCTGCTCCACGAGTTTCCGCGTGCCGGGGAAAGCGAATTTCCGGATCATCTCCGGAGAAACCATCAGCCCTGTCTGGCTCCCGAAATCGTTCCCGATCAGAACCGCGTGCAGCCGATCCCCCGCCGCCGAGTAGAAGATCTCATTCGCCTCCAGATAGAAGTTCACGATCCGGTCGATAACCGCGCGAAAAGCGTCCGGCGCCGCGTACATCTGCACCAGCGCGCTCTCCATCCCATAGGCCGCCATGGCGTCCTGGAAATGCGCCGACCAGATCACGCCCATTACGGGAAGACCATCGGGGGTGTCCTCCACGACGCGCCGGCACTCCGCCGGATCGATATACTTCGCTGGCTCGGGCCACTCGAACGTCTCCACCATCGCCGGATCATCGCAGTTCTCGAAATACCCCGGCGCCGTCAAGGAGCGTTCGTCTTCTTTGCCCGATTGAGAACCGAAATCAAACGCCATATAGATCGCGTTGCTAGTGGGAGAATGATACGGCAACTCGACAGGATAGAGATCGTCGTCCAGTTTCAGAATCAGTTCCCGGGTATTCTCAACTCCGAAATGTCCGAACAGACGCTCATATGCGGCCGGCACCGGCAGCCCCAGCCACGTGCAGGGCCGGTCAACCTTCCGCCGATCCACCGTCGCAAAAAAACGATCGAAATGATCCATCTCTCTTCTCCCCGGAGGCCACTTCACCCCCGTTTTTCAAAGATTCCAGACCCGTAGGAAGGCAACTCCACCGCCCCTTTGTATACCTTCCCCGATACCAGATTCTGAAGTTTCTTTTCGCTTCCAAACTCAATCCGCTTTGGCTCCGTCGAAAAATTCATCAGAAAGACAAACTCCCGTTCTCCGTCCGTCCTCAACTGAGCGGTCACACCCTCCGGAAGATCGGCTTCGATGGCCCGGAGGGCGCCAACATCGCCAATAAGGGCATCGTAGAAATCCACCAGAAACTTCTCCTCGTTCCGCGAAGCGATATAGTAGGCGCTCCCCTTCCCGAAACGATTCACTGTCAGCGCCGGCTCGTCGGCATAGAACTCCTCCCCATATCGCGCAAGCACCGTCGCCCCCTCTGCATGAATCAGATCGCAGACATTCCTCGCCTCATAGGGCCCCCGAAGCCCTAATCCATTTTTCTCTTCCGCAATGATCGCGTTGACCCCCCGCTTCCGCTTCGGCATCTCCACATCCTCCAGATACGGGGTCAGGCGCGTCTCGCCATCGTCCAGAGCATCCGTCTCCTCGGCCCAAACCCCAAGCAACTTCCGCAGGGGGCCCGGAAACCGTG
>JABMPG010000138.1 GCA_013203855.1 bacterium | reverse complement strand
TCGATTCGCCAGTAGTAGGTGGTGTTGAACTGGAGGTCGGAGACGTTGAAGTAGAGGAGGGTCTGGTTTCCTCGGAAGTCGCTTTGGCCGAGACTGGGGCTGGTTCCGAAGTAGATGTCGTAGCTGGTGGCACCGCCGCCGTTCGACCATGTTGGTGTCAGGCGCACGGGCTGGTTGGTGGCGCCATTGGCCGGGAAGGGGTTGATGGGCTGGTCGGGGATCGGGGTGGGAGGATCTTCGGTGGTGAAACTCCAGATGGGCCCCAGTGTGCCTCCGCCAGCGTTTCGCGCCTCGATGCGCCAGTAATAGGCGGTGTTGTATTCGAGTGTGCCGGGGTTGAAGATGGGGGCGGTCCGGGTGCCGCGTCTTTCGAAGAAGCCGGGGGTCGGCTTGGTTCCGAAGAAAACGGTGTAGGAGTCGGGCACGCCGACGCGCGGAGCGGGCGGTTCGGGCTCCCAAGTCATGATGGAGTCGACGGGCACGTCGCCCGCGCCGTTGGTGGGGCTGGGGTTCTGGACGATTCCGGGCGGGAAGGTGGGGAAGCCCCCGGTGTCGAAACGCCAGACGGTGCCGGTGGTCACGCCACCGAAATCGTCAATCGAGTCGACGCGCCAGAAGTAGGTTGTGGTGGGGTCGAGGGTGATGGGGCCGTAGAAGCTCTCGTTGATGGGAGGAATGGTGAGACGGTTTCCAGGTCCGGGGGCCGCAACCGGATTCAGATATACGTTATAGGTCGTAACGCTGCCTTCCCAGGACAGGATGAGGTCGAGGGGGTTGATGTCGCTGGAATTGTTTGGGGGGAAGGGATTGAAGGCGCGGCCCCCGGCGTCCGCAGCGGTGCGGAAGGTCCATTGGGGACCCTGGGTCACGCCAGCCTGATTGCCGGCGAGCAGGAACCAATTGTGCCGGCTCTCGCCGGTGAGGTTTTCCTGGGGCGTGTAGGAAGGCTCGTTGGCCAGTTCCGGATGCGGCGGCACGGCCACGCTGGGTCGCCAGATAACGATTCCGTAAACAGTGGCGTCTGGCGGATCCCAAGTGAAAGTCTTGTCGACAGGCACCGGAATGTTGCCCGGGGGGTCGTCCACTGGGTCGGGATTGGAGGGCGCCGCGGGGGGAACGCCGCCGCCGACGGGGATGGCAGCATAGTCGTCTTCGAAAAACATCTGGGATACCATGACCCGCAGGGAGTAGTCGGAGATTTCTGGTACGAAAAGATGTCCGGCGAGCGCGGGGGTGATGGAGCCGCTCCAGTTGAGCGGGAGGATGAATTCGTAGAAGCCTTGGGCGTTTGTGGAGGACTGTCCGCCACCGGCGCTGGCGGTGAGGACGACGCCGGAAACGGGCGTGACCAGGTCGGGTTCATAAACGGTTCCGGAGATATAGACGCTCTCCTGCATGGGGACTTTGGGCGCGGGGCTGAGTTCGGGTTCGTCCAGCGCCAGGGCGAGGAGGGCGGTCTGTCCCGCGAAGGGGTCGTTCTCTCCTTGCGCCGCAATGTTCCAACTCAGTTCTTCATTTCCGGCGTGAGCCGTGGATGAGAACCAGATGGCTATGAGGCACAGAATCAGAATCGCCGGAAAAACAGGCGCGATTTCCCGGCTGCCGAAGAGCAAGCGCTTAACCATCAGAGACTTCTCCTTGCTGGACTTGGAAAGGGGGGAACAAAGGACGGCAACCGACTTTTTGCTCCCGGGTTTCAACGTATCACTGGCCCTGGGACCCGTCAACACAATTTCCCTTTGACAGGCTGGCATTGGCTTGGGTAGTTTGGGCGGGGTCCCGGACTTGGATTTCGGGCGGTGTTTCGTTCAGGGCGATGGTTTTTCGGCCCGCTCCTTGGGGCTCGCCCCGCATCTCTTCTTAGATTCAGGCTGGCATGGGGTCTGCTCCCTCGTCTTCTCTGCGAATTCTTCCCCTCGGGATCGGGGACGCCTTTTCCAGCGTCGACTATCACACCGCTCTGCTCGTGATGAGCGGGAAGACCACCTGCCTGGTGGACTGTCCCGATCCGATTCAGCGGATTCTGCGCGAGCGGACGTCCTGTCTGGGGAAGATTCTGGGGCCGGGCGACATCGATCACATTCTGCTCACTCATCTTCACGGGGATCATAGCAACGGTCTGGAGGCGTTTCTCTTCCAAAGGCATTTCGTGCTTCAGGCTCCGCCTGTCTCGATCCATAGCATTCCCGAGGTGGGCGAGCGTCTCTGGGAGGAGAAACTTGCCGTTTCGATGGAGAAGACGGAGATGTCCGAGGTGGGTCTGGAGGAAGTGTTCTCACGCGAGACTTTCTATAGCCTTCGAATCGTGCCCCAGGAGAGATCCTTTCTGATCGGAGACCTGTGTTTCGAAATCCGACGGACGATTCATTCCGTGCCAACTTTTGGCTTCCGGGTGGGCGTGGATGGGGTCCAGGGCGGGCGGCCTTTGTTTGGCTATAGTTGCGACACCATCTACGATCCCGGGCATATCGAGTTTTTATCCCCGGCCGATCTGATTTTTCATGAATGCAGCGAAAGCTCCATCCAC
>JABMPG010000137.1 GCA_013203855.1 bacterium | reverse complement strand
GATCGTCTTTCGAATGAGTTGCGGGACGATTTTCAGATCGAGATTCTCGACAGCCCCGAGGCGGTGGCCGAGCGGGTGGATATGGTTTTTATCGAGGCGCTGGATGGACGTTCCCATCTGGATTACGTGAAGAGAACCGCTCCGTTCAAACGCCCGACTTTCATCGACAAGCCTCTGGCCGCTTCGGTGGCCGATGCGCGGGAGATCTTTCGTATCGCCGAAGAAGGCGGCTTTCCTGTCATGAGCTGTTCGTCGCTTCGCTATGCCGATAATCTGGTGGAGGCGCTGGGGGAGGAGAACAGCGGTCGAATCCTGAGCTGCTATGCCTTTGGCCCTATCAGTGAGGACGCGACCCATCCCTGGTTTTTCCAGTACGGGATCCATACTTTCGAAATCGTGATGGCGGTGATGGGGCCGGGGTGCGTGGAGGCTCAGGCTTTGAAGAACGATGAGCAGGACGTAGTCGCTCTTCGTTGGGAAAACGGCCGGGTGGCGACGATGCAGGGCATGCAGGTGGGGCACAAGGCCTTCGGCGTGACGATTCATCGCGAGAAGGGCTTCCGGAGTCTGGATCTGCGAATGAATGACCGGCCCTGGTATGCCAGCATGCTTGACGCGATCATGAAGAGCCTGCCGCACGGCAAGGCCTGCATCGATCCGGCTGAGACTATCGAGATCATCCGCATGCTCGAGGCTTCGGCCGAAAGCCGCAGGACGGGCAGGGCAGTGAAGATATAGGAGGTGAGCCATGGCCAGCGAGATGAAACGAGCCTTGGTGATCGTGGACGTGCAGAACGATTTCTGTCCCGGCGGGGCATTGCCAGTTCCCGGGGGCGATGCGGTGATCCCTTTCGCGAACAGTCTGGTGCGGCATTTCGTGAGGAAGAATCTGCCGATTTTCTTCACGCGGGACTGGCATCCCGAGGATCATTGCTCTTTCCGGGAGCAGGGGGGGGTATGGCCTCCTCACTGCGTGCGCGGAACCGAGGGGGCGGACTTTCACCCGAACCTGGAGGTGCCGGAGGAGGCGAAGGTCATGTCCAAGGCGACCCGATCCGACACCGAGGCGTATTCGGGGTTCCAGGACACGGACTTGGCTGGGGAACTCCGAATGAAGGGTGTCGAGGAGATCGTCGTGGCGGGTATGGCGACGGACTATTGCGTGAAAGAGACGGTCCTCGATGGGCGGAAGGAAGGCTTCGAGGTCACGGTCGTTGAAGGGGCCATCCGGGGGATCGATGCGAAAGAGGGGGATATCGAGAAGGCTCTCGGGGAGATGAAACAGGCGGGGGCCCGCTTCATGCCCTTGCACGATATCGTTCCGGATGTGAGTTGAGAAGAGGCCTTTAGCAGCGGCTGAGTGCTTCCAGTCATCCATCTATCCTGTCCGAGAATCGAGGGACTTGCGAAATCGGTGATTTTTCTTTTGGCTCGGGTGCCGGTGGGGCTTGATTGGGGAGATCGAGGTGCTGGGAGTCGGGTTGGAGCATCCGGGACGGTGTTTTTTGTCGCGCGGGTCTCCGGGGTAAGAGAGTCCCGATTCCCCCTCCCGCTTGTCCCTCCCCACCGAATTCCGCATGTCGGCTGGGGTAGCGAGACACGTGACACCCCATTCCACCCCCACCAGCGTTGCTCTCTCGATTACGCAAGTCCCTTTGGCAAAACGCCTGACGCGCTTTTTCACTTGACAATGGGGGGCAGGAACCTTATAAAAGTCGCAACCCGAGGGAGTCTGCAGCGGGCGGACGTTGAGATAGAAGGACTTACTAACGATCCCGCCCCAAAGGCTTCCTTTTCGCGGTGGAAATATGTCTTTCTAAGGCACTCTGACCGGGATTGTCCCCGTCAATCTACGAGAAAAGAGGATTCCAAGTATCCGGTCCCCCCGACGCTACAGCCCACAAAAACAAGAGCCGCAATATCGGATGAACGAGGCCATTCGCGCCCCGGACGTGCGGCTTGTTGACGAAGATGGCGAGAAGCTCGGCATCATCCCCCTTGCCACCGCTCTTGAGATGGCGGAGAAAGCGGACGTGGACCTAGTTGAGGTCGCGCCCAACGCTGAGCCGCCCGTCTGTCGCCTGATGGATTACAATAAGCTGCAGTATGAAAAGCAGCGCAAGCAGAAAGAAGCGAAGAAGCACCAGCGGCAGGTCGAGACAAAGGAAGTCAAGCTTCGCCCGAACATCGACGAGCATGACTACCAGACCAAGCTCAACCGCCTGCGCGAGTTCATCACGAAGGGCAATCGCTGCAAACTCACCCTGACCTTCCGGGCCCGCGAAATGCGTCGGTTCGACATAGGACGCGCGGTGATCGAGCGGGCGATCGGTGATGTCAAGGATGTCGCCACGATCGAGAGCAGTTCGCTGAACCGGGGCCGACAGTTGATGGCTTTCCTGACGCCGTCCAAGGAGATTCTCGCCGCGGCGGACCGCCAGTTCAAGCAGGATCTGAAAGAGCGGGAAAAACGGGAGAAGGAAGAGGAAGAACGCCGGTCTCGCAAGGAAGAACAGACGGCCGACGATGAGCCGCAATCATAGAAAGATCCGTGCGCCCCGACTGGGGCTATCCGGAAAGGAGTGCAGTTCCCATGCCAAAGATGAAGTCCCATGGTGGGGCCAAGAAACGTTTAAGACTGACGGCCAGCGGCAAGATCAAGCGGCCCCGCGCAGGTGCCAGCCATCTGCTCACCGGAAAAGATCGGCGTCGCAAACGCCGTTTGTGCAGCCCCGTCTTTATCGAGTCAGGCGCGGTCTACAAGCGCCTGCGCAGGCTGATCACCGTCTAGTATTCGAAACGAATCAGACCGGACGGCCTGAAGCCGCCCCCGAAATACGCGAAAACACGAGAAGGAGTTGAGAAGAAATGCCACGGACGAAGAACAGCGTCGCCACCCGCAGCCGCCGCAAAGCGGTTCTCAAGCAGGCCAAGGGTTACAAGGGCGCCCGGCGCCGCCTTTTCAAGAGCGCCAAAGAGACCCTGTTGCGCGGTTGGAATTATGCCTATCGCGACCGCCGCAATCGCAAGCGCGAGTTCCGCAAGCTCTGGATCGCCCGCATCAATGCCGCCTGTCGCGAGAATGACATGAAGTACAGCACCTTCATCGATGGCCTGAACAAGGCCAGCATCGAGGTAGACCGGAAGGTTCTCGCGGACTTGGCCGTCCATGACGGCGATGGTTTCCGTCGATTTATCGATGCGGCCAAAGAAGCGTTGGCCTAGACCGCAGCGCCCCCCGCCACGCGACTCTTTGACCGCCCCCCATCTTGCGCCGGAATAGCCCTATTCCGGCGCTTGCCATACCATCCTACGGAAACCGATCATGACTACCCTCCCCCAGATCATCGGCGAGCTGGACAAGATCCGGCTGGACGAGCGGGACACTGTGCGTCAGGCCAATTCCACAGTGGCACTGGAAGATGTGCGACGAAGCATCTTCGGCAAGAAAGGTCGCCTCTCGATTCTCCTGCGCGCCATGGGCGGACTCTCCGCCGTCGACCGCCCCCAGGCCGGAAAGGCCGCCAACGAGATCAAGGAGGAACTCCAGGTCGCCATCGACGAACGGGCTCGCGAACTCCAGGCCCGCGAGATGGAACAGTCCGTCGAAGCCGAACACCTTGACATCTCCCTCCCCGGCATTCGGCCCCGCCTTGGCACCCTGCACCCCCTCACCCGCATCCTGCGCGAGATCGAAGACGCCTTCATCTCAATGGGATTCACTGTCGAACTCG
>JABMPG010000136.1 GCA_013203855.1 bacterium | reverse complement strand
TCGTACTCGTCGGCATCTGGAATCGAACCCTTGAAAACGCCAGGCCCATCGCCCAACGCTTCAACATTCCTGCCTATGACGACCTCGACAAACTCGTCCGCGAGACCGGTGCCGAGATCGGAATCGTCTCGGTGTCGTCGCGCATGAACGGCCAGGCTGGCCTTATGGCGATCGAAAGCGGCCTGAACGTCCTGCTCGAAACCCCCATCGCGCCGAAACTGAGCGAAGCCGACACCATCATTCGCGCCGCCCGGGAACGCAACCTCAAGATCGAAATCGCGGAGCAGTTTCACCGCCGTCCTATGGAGCAGATCAAACTGCGGATTATCGAATCGGGCGTTCTGGGTCGAGTCTATACGTCGTTCAATGACTACGCGGGACACGGCTATCACGGCGTCAGCGTCATGCGCAGCTATCTCGGCTTCGATGCCCGGCCAGTCCAGGTCACCGGCGTTGTCCGCCAGTTCGATCTCGCGCCCTATGCCTCCCGCGCCGATCAGGAGGTGGTCTCGCGCAAGGAAACCCAGGAGCACGGTATCGTCGAATTCCAGGATGGCCGGATCGGCATCATCCACTGGTCGAACGTGGGCTATGAGAGTTCGGTCCGATGGTGGCGGAGCGGCCGCTTTCTGGCGGAAAAGGGAATGGGCGTATCGGTCCGCCGCGGCAAGACCCACGAGGAGTGGATCAGCCTGCTGACGCCGGATGGCAAGGGTTACCAGATGATGAACATCGAGCGGCGCTGCCAGCGGCTGGACGGTGGCATGCTCGTCGCCATCGAGGCTTTCACCGGCGATCCGGACCAGCCCGTCATCCGCTGGGACAACCCCCTCGTGCCTCCGGAAAAGGGCGCAGGCCCGCTCTGGGACGACGACGAACTTGGCGTGGCGGGCTGTATTATGAGCTTGGTCGACGCCGTTCGCGAGGGCAAGGAGCCGACCTACGGCCCCGCCCAGGGCCGCCTCGATCAGGAAGTCATCCTCGCCCTGCGACACTCATCCCGTCAGGGCGGACGGCCCCTCTCCCTTCCCCTTGCCCCGGATATCGAGGCCCTCTGGTAGGGACGGTGCCCGGGATCTCCTATGGTGCGGTCCTCTGGCCTGCATAGGGTTTCTTGCGCCGATTGCAGGCAGGCTGGAAGCCTGCACCACAATCTTGCTGGCATGTTCCGGTCCCTTTCAACTTGACACGCGTGGCCCCGGCGCGGGACAATTTTGCCCTATGAATCATTGTGGATCCGTACGGGCCATCCCAGTCACCTTCTTCATTCTCCTATGTCTTCTCTTCGCCCCGAATGCGTCTCCGGTGCGCGATATCCCTTGGGTGGGGTTTGCCGACAGCCGCCCCGGCTTGCCCATCCGTATTGCTGGAGTGGGCGATGGCTTGACGACTGTCGCGAAAGGGGCGCTTCTCATCGAGGTGGATGTTCCCGGTTTTTCGCTCGAACGGGTGCAGAGTCCGGACGGTCGTTTCTTTCAGCGGCTTGTCATCCCCGGCGCGTCGGAGGGCGCCCTCGGGGTGGGTTCTCCCGAACTTCCCTGGCGAGGTTTCTACGTCCGGGTGCCGGCTCGCGCGCGGCTTCGGGCCGAAATCCTGGAGAAAGACGCGGCAGTTTACGACCTGGACCTGCCTCTCTGGCCGACCCAGCCAGCCCGGCCTGAAACGGGCGCCCCGGCTCCGTTCATCCTGGAGCCTGCTGCCTATGAGCGTCCAGGCCCTGCCCTTGGCGCGGCCCTCGGGATCACTCACGCGGTCATGGGAGATAGCCGCCTGGCATTCGTGAAGATTCTCCCGGTTCTGTATGAGGCGGTCGAGGGCAGGGTCACGGTGTTCCATCGGTTGACCATAAGGCTTTCTCTTGAACCGGATGCTGACGCCTCGGCCAACGCGGGCGGTCCAAGGCAACTGCGCCACATTTCTTCACCCACCGCCGATCGGCTGGCGCTCTTCTCTCTGGCGGAGACCGCCGAAATCGCCGCTTACTCTCCAGTTCAACCCCAGACCTATCCCGCCGAAGAAACCGGCGCGGACTACCTGATCATCGCCGCCGATTCGCTGGTCCCCGCCATTCAGCCGCTGGCCGATTGGAAACGCCTCAAGGGTTACCGGACCCGCGTGATGAAGATCTCGGACGTGGGCGCTTCTCCGGTCCAGATCCAGGAATACCTCAGCGCCGCTTCGGCCGGATGGCGACCCGCCCCGCGCTATGTCCTGCTGGTGGGCGACGCCGACACCGTGCCCCCCACCTCGTTTCTCAGCCCTTTCCCCGTCGTGTCGGATTATCCCTATGCCTGCGTTCGCGGCAATGATCTGCTTCCCGATCTGGCGATAGGTCGCCTCCCCGTGCGCACCCCCGCCGAATGCTCCAATGTGGTGGCGAAGATTCTGGCCTATGATCGCGATCCCGACGGCGGCGGCTGGTACGCTTCCTTTCTGGCCGCCGCTATCTTTCAGGACGATGGGCGGGACGATCCCTTCCTGGCGCACGACGGTGAGGCCGACCGCTGGTTCATGGAGACGGCCATGACCGCCTGGGATTTCCTGGTCAACGAGAAGCAGTGGCAGGGATACAGTGCCCTGTGCGCCTCGGAATGGCCACTCAGCCCGACGACGTGGAGATTCAATTCGGAGGCCTTTCCACATCGGGACGCAGTGAACCTGGCCCGCTGGGGATCTGCTTCGGTGGAACCGATGCCGTCGTGGATCGTGGATCGGTGGACCTCGCCCGAGCAGGCGACCCTGGACATCCTGAACAGCCTGAATGCCGGATGCGGTCTCGTCCTCCACCGCGGCCATGGCTCGTCGGTCTCGTGGTGGGATCCTTTCTTCGGCGCGGGGCAGATCATCGAACTCCGCAACGCGGCGAGGACGCCGGTCGTGTTGAGCATGGACTGTTTGACCGGGTCATTCGATTCGGTCGCCGATTCATTCGCGGAAACATTCCTGAAACAGTCACCAGGCGGGGCGGTCGGCGTGGTGGCGGCCACGCGGGCGAGCTATTCTGGCTACAATGATCTCCTCCTGCACGGCATATTCACCGCCCTCTGGCCCGATTACGATCTGTCCCATGCCAACACAATTCCCGTGGCGCGTCCCGCCGAGGCGCTCAACTTTGCCAAGGGCTACCTCTTCGAGTACTACGGTGAGAACGACGTGTCCGAGCACGAGGCGCGGCTCTTTCACTGGCTTGGCGATCCGGAAATGGCCCTGCGCACGCGTGCGCCTCTCGACCTTGACGTGGAGCATCCCTCGTCTCTGACGGCCGGGACCGCGACCACTGTCACAGTGCGGGTCCGTGTGGGTGGCGAGAGCCTGTCGGACGCGCTGGTCTCCCTCACGCAAGACAATCTGCCGGATGGTATATGGTCGGGCGTGACCGACACGAACGGATCGGTCTCGCTCGGGCCGGTTTTGATCGACGAGCCCGGCGCATGCCGCCTGATCGTGACCGCTCGCGACGCAGTGCCCTACGAAAGTGCTCTGCCCGCCGAAGTGGGGCCTGCCGGTTTTCTCAAACTTGATCAAACGGTCTACCCCTCTCCGGGAACGCTCCGTCTGATCCTCGGCGACTCCAACCTCGCCGGGAGCGGGATCGTTCTCCTTCCGGTTGCGTCGGACGCGGGCGATACGGAAACCCTTTCGCTGGTTGAAAGCCCGGAAGTGCAGGGCCTCTTCGCCGGACGCCTCTCCCTTTCGCCTGTTTCATCGGGCGTTGAGGACGGCGTTCTCACCGCTGGGAATGGGGATCGCATCGCGGCGGCCTATCACGATCTCGACCGGGGAAACGGGACTGCGGCTCTCATGGAAGTCGCCGCCGTGGCCGACGCCCGGGCTCCCGTGATCCTCAAACCGGCGGTCTCCAGTATCACGCGTAACGGAGCGCATTTCTCCTGGATCACCGACGAACCGACAACGGCTCTTCTTATCCTTTCCGCAACCGACGGCTCCTCGACTCAGACGCTGCGACGCACGCCCTTTTCCAGCGCCCACGCCCTGACCGTCTCCGGTCTACGAACGGCCACCGCCTATCATTCCCTGATCGTCGCGTCCGACCGCGTCGGAAATCTGACCGCCATCGCCGGCCACAGTTTCACGACTCTCGCGCGCCGGACGCCTCCTTTCTTCGAGGGCTTCGAATCGGGCCTCGCAAACTGGGCGGTTAACTCGGACGCCAGCGGGGATCTGCCTCTCGTCGAGACGCGCTCCGTTCTCTCCGGCGGTCAGACGCCTCTTTCCGGATCGGGGGTCGCTTTCCTCGGCGATGCGACCGAGGACCAGTATGCCTACTCGACCCTCGATCTTGTCCTGGACCTGGCCGAGGTCCCGCGCGCGCGCCTCGAATTCGCATGGACCACCTACGGCATGGAGGCCGACAATTTCGTGCGACTGGATGTCTGGGACGGCGAGTGGCACACCGACGTGAACGCGTGGGCCTATGACCAGGTCGGCTGGCAACGACAGACTCTCAACCTTTCCCAGTTCGACCTGATCGACGGTTTCATCGTCCGGTTTTTCGCGTGCACCAACTGGACCGAGGACGGCGACGCGATCTACATTGACGACGTAAGCGTCACCGTGCCGGACTCGCTTGATCTTCTGTGGCCCGAAAACGCGATCTTCGCGGGCGAGCCAGGCGGCCCTTGGAATCCGCTTGAGGCGTTGGCAACTCTTGTCAATCTCTCTGACAATCTGCCTCTGGACTGGGTCATGGATGAAAAACCGGACTGGCTCGAACTCTCCCAGAGCCAGGGCGTTCTGGATCCGGACGAGCGCCTTCCCCTCGTCGTCCGCCCTGCCGGTTCCGCCACGTCCCTCACTTCCGGAGATCATGCCGGCACCGTGACGATCCTGAACCGGTCTATCGGTGTGCGCCATCACAGACAGTTTTTGCTCCACGTCTCGCCTCCCGCTCCGGCCGATGCCTTCCTGTGGTTTCCAATGAACTCGGACCCGGGCTGGACATCGGAGGGGAAATGGCAGTTTGGGCGACCCCTAAGTATGGGCACGGGAGACGGCGATCCCGACTCCGGCTTCAGCGGCCCCTATGTCTACGGCTACAATCTCTCCGGCGACTATGAAAACCTTATGCCGCCCCGCGCGCTGACCACTCCCGCCATGAACTGTGCGGGGTGGCGCAGCGTGCGTCTTCGTTTCCAGCGCTGGCTGGCCGTGGAGGACTCGCAGTACGACAAGGCCCGCGTGCAGGCCAGCGCCGACGGACAAAACTGGTCCGACGTCTGGGCCCACGCCGGGGGGAATATCTCCGATAGCGCCTGGACCCCGTGCGAATACGACCTGTCTCTGGCCGACGATCAGCCCGCCGTCTATCTCCGGTGGGTGATGGGGGAGACCGACAACGTTCTGACTTTTCCGGGCTGGAACATCGACGACGTCGCTCTTCTCGGAGAGCGGATTCCGCGTCCCGAAAACTGGGGCGACGAGCTGACAGCCGTGAACGGCTGGCGGCCCGAGCGCCATCCCCGCTTCCTGGCGGACGTCACGGGCGATGGCCGGGCCGATCTTGTAGGTTTTGGTGACCGAGGCGTGGCGGTAGCGCCCTCGACGGGGAGCGCCTTTGCGCCTCTGACTCGCTGGACCGAAGGCTTTGGGTATGAAGCGGGCTGGCTGGTCGACCGCCACCCCCGATTTCTGGCCGACGTGAACGGCGACGCCCGGTGCGACCTGATTGGTTTCGGAGATTCCGGCGTGACGGTGGCCCTTTCCACCGGTTCGGCCTTCCCCGCGCCCTCGATCTGGACGCCCGGCTTTGGATATCGCGCGGGATGGCAGACGGACCGCCACCCTCGCTTTCTGGCCGACGCAAACGGTGACGGGCGCATGGACGTCCTCGGTTTCGGCGACCACGGCGTGACGGTGGCCCTGTCGACGGGTTCAGCCTTTGAAAGCGCCGCGATCTGGGCCAATGGTTTCGGCTACGAAGCGGGCTGGCGAACCGATCGGCATCAGAGGCTCTGCGCCGATCTGAATGGCGACGGCCGCGCCGATCTCGCGGGATTCGGCGACCACGGTGTGGCCGTGTCCCTGGCCGAGGATGGTCGCTTCGCTCCGGCTCAGCTCTGGGTGAAAGGCTTTGGAAGCGCCGACGGGTGGGGGATCGAGAGCCATCCCCGATTCCTGGCCGACGTGAACGACGACAGTCGCGACGACCTCATCGGTTTCGGAGATCGGGGTGTCACGGTTGCTCTCTCGACCGGGGAAGCCTTTGCTGCGCCGTTCCTGTGGCTTGCCGCATTCAATCCCGCGGACGGGTGGGACAGCACACGACACCTGAGGCTTGCACACGATCTTGACGGCGACGCCCGAAGCGATCTGGTCGGCTTCAAGGACTCCGCCGTCTGGACCGCCCTGTCCACCGGAACGGGTTTCCTGCCGATCCAGGAATGGATCCCGGCGTTCGGGTATCTCCAGGGATGGCGGAAAGAAAACCACCTCCGCGTCGTCACCGAAGTGGACGGAGATGGCTTGGCCGACATCGTAGGAATTGGCGAAAAGGCAGTGTGGGCGTACTGAGATCTCGTTATTCTACAGTTCGCAGAACTCCACACTCATCCTTCTATCTTCGCCTTCGCCTTCTCGGTGTCCACGAAAACCTCGACCTTCTTCTGCCGCAGCTGCTCGATCAGTCCCTTCGCCGCTTTTTCCTTCACTTCCTCAAAGGGATACGTGTTCGCCGGTTTCTTCTCGGTCACCATGGCAATGTGATGGCCAAACTCCGTCACGAACACGTCGCTGACCTCGCCCGGCTCCATCTGGAAAACCACGTCCTCGAACTCCTGGACCATCTGGCCGCGGGGGAAAAATCCGAGGTCGCCCCCCCGGTCGGGACAGTCCGAGTGCTCGGAGACCAGATCGGTGAAGAACCCGTTGTTGCGCAGTTTCTTCACCACTTTCTGCATCTCTTCCTTCACCTTCTCGGGGTCCTCACCGGGACTATGGTGCTTCACGATATGGGACGCCCGGACCATCTCCGGTTCCGCGAAGGCACCGATGTTTTCCTCGTAAAACTTGCGCATTTCCTCATCGGAGGGTGCTTCGACCTCATTCATCAGCCGCTCGATCAGTTTTTCAAACCGCTTGCGACGGTCGATCTCGCGCTTTACCTGGCCCTCGCCGTCCTCTTCCTCCATGCCTAGCCGCGCCAGCAGATGCTTCCGCCCGCCCGCCGCCCGGGCCATCTTCTCAAACTCAGCCTCCACTTCCTCCGCGGACGTCGGCTCGAACTCGCGCTCGGACGCCTGCATCAGGAGAATCCGCTCGATCACGTTTTCACGCGACCACTCGCGGAGCTCACCCTCCCGCTCCTCGGGCGACCTATCCGGAAAACTCTGCTCGTAGTGCGGCCGCAGCCGGTCCATCTCCCGCTGGATTTCCTGATCCTCAACCTGCTCGCCGTTCACAATCAGCGTCATATTTCCCTCCTCTAAAGGCGCCTTGGCTGCGCCCCGCAGTTCTCCCTTCTTATTAACAGCCCGGACCGCTTCTCGCAACGCCTTTCGCCCGCTGTCAAATTCGGATGCGCTTTCTTCCCCAATCACGTAAACTCAGAGACTGACAGTTCGGAGAAGGAGGGCCGGATCCATCGCGAAATCATCCAAACACCGCCCCGTTCAGGTTCTAATCAAGCCCGCCAGCGCGGACTGTAACTTGGCCTGCGACTACTGTTTCTATCTCAAGAAGGCCAGCCTCTATCCCGACGCGAAGGTCCACCGCATGGCGCCCGGCGTGCAGGAGGAGATGGTCCGACAGATCCTCGCGTACGGCGGCCCCACCCCGGCCTTCGCCTATCAGGGCGGCGAACCGACCCTCATGGGGCTCGACTACTTCAAGCGCAGCGTCGAACTCCAGATGCGGTTCGGCACCGGCCAGAACGTCGCCAACTCCATCCAGACGAACGGGATTCTGATCGACGAGAAATGGGCCGCCTTCCTTGCGCAGTACAGTTTCCTCGTCGGACTCAGCCTCGACGGTCCGCCCGACCTGCACGACAAGCACCGGCTGGACCGCGGCGGCGCGGCCTCCCACGAAAAGGTCAAGCGTGCATGGGACATCATGCGCGAGTATGAGGTCGCCGCCAACGTCCTTTGCGTCATCAGCCGCGACGCGGTGGATCGCCCCGCCGAGATATACCACTACCTGCGCGGCATCGGATGCGACTGGATGCAGTTCATCCCCGCCGTGGAGTTCGACCCCGCCACGGGCCGCCTCGCCGATTTCTCGCCCGGCCCGCTCGACTACGGCCGCTTCATGTGCGCCATCTTCGACGAGTGGAAAAAAGACTTCCGCGACGGCCGCCCCAGCGCCTCCGTCCGCCTCTTCGACACGCTCCTGTCGATCTACTGCGGCATGGCCGCGCCGAGCTGCACCTTCCGCCAGCGCTGCGGGATCTACGTCGTCGTCGAACACAACGGCGACGTTTACTCCTGCGACTTTTTCGTCGAGCCGAAGTGGAAACTCGGCAACCTGATGGAGAACTCCCTCAGAACCCTCCTGGAAAGCCCGAAACAGCGCGATTTCGCCGGCATCAAAGCCAAACTCCCCCCGCCCTGCACCGCCTGCGAATGGCGCTGGCTCTGCAACGGAGGTTGCCCCAAAGACCGCATGCGCTCCTGCGGCATGGACCAGATCGGCATCGACTACTTCTGCGACTCCTACAAAATGATCTTCGAAAAAACCAAGGACACCATGGAACAACTCCGCGAAGTCGTGCTTGCCGAACGGGGGATGCAAGGGGCGAGCATCCAAAAAGGACGCGAGAAGTAAGGAAACCACGCCTCTTTCAGTTTGCTCTCACACATGAACCAAGCCCACCAAACAGGTTAGGCGGCGGTAACAAATAAAGGTGGCATAAGTCCCCCGGGACGAGTATGATTCCAGGGCATGAGAACCTCCGCCCAACTCCAGCAGAAATTCGCCGCCGTCTGGACGCTTCTGGACGAGCGGACGCGGCGGCTGATGGCCGCCAGCGAAGCCCGCGCCTTGGGCCATGGCGGCGTTTCGCAAGTCAGTCGAGCTTGCGGTCTCTCGCGCAAAGCCATCGCTAAGGGCATGCGGGAAATCGAGGAGGGGACGGCGCCGCCGCCCGGA
>JABMPG010000135.1 GCA_013203855.1 bacterium | reverse complement strand
TTACACTGTCGATCCTGGATGAAAAGGTCGAGTTCTTCATCGACGGTGACTTCATCGCGGCCGGATCGGGCGAGTTCTCTGATGCGACGGCCGTACGGGCTGTCCGTGGGTTCGCGGAGGCGTTCCACGTCCCATCCGTGGGCCCTCAGCGCCTCTACCAGCCGCTCGCATTGGGTGGTTTTGCCCGCGCCGTCGATTCCTTCGACTACGATTAACTTTCCTGTTGTCAGTCGTCTGGTCAAGCCGATTCTCCTTTCGGACCTTCCGGGCCGCCCTGAGTGTGCGGTTTTGCGGGCGCAGGAGCAAGGAAAACCGCAGGCGTCAGCCCGACCGGGATGCGGGGAAGGTTTCTTTCACCCATTCGAGGGCTTGGTCGAGGGAGTGGAGTTCGCCATCGAGTTGCTTTTCGCGGACGGCACCGAGGATTTCGCCCATACGGGGGCCGGGCGGGTAGCCAACCGCGATAAGGTCGTGGCCAGTGATGAGGGGCAGGGGAAGGCCTGGCTTGTCGGCTTCCCGAAGGAATTCCTCGAGTTTTGCCAAGCAGAGACGGTAGTTGTCGAGGTCTCCGTGGCTGGCCAGGCAGTCGGCTCGGTGGGCCTGGAGGTGTTCGTCGAATCCGTCCTGGGCGAGGAACTGGCGGAGAGTGCTTGGTTTCATGCGGGTGACGTCCATGAATCTCATGTGCTGGTCGACGATGGCAACGATGCGTTTGCGGTCGGCGTTGGAGAAGCGCAGGCGGCGGCATATCTCGTCGGCCATTTCGGCTCCGACGGCGTGGTGTTTGTTAAAGCGAATGCGGTCGGCCTCTTCGTAGGTGGGGGGCTTGCCGATATCGTGGAGGAGGACTCCGATGGCCAGGGCAGGAGAAGCCTTGGGTGGCAGGTTGTCCAGCGCGAGACAAGTGTGGAGGAAAACGTCGCCTTCGGGGTGGAAGGCCGGGGGCTGGGCCACCCCTTTCATGGCGGCCACTTCGGGGAGAATGGGTTCGAGAAGGCCAAATCCGTCGAGGAGACTCAGGCCTGCGGCGGGGCGGGGTCCGGTGAAGATGTGGATGATTTCGTCGCGGATGCGTTCGGCGCTGATGTGGGTGATGGTGGGGGCCAGGTCGCTGATGGCCTGCCGGGTCCTGGGCTCGATCGCCAGATCGAACCGGGAAGCGAAGCGGACGGCCCGCAGGAGTCGGAGGGCGTCTTCGCGGAATCGCTTCTCGGGATCGCCAATGGCCCGCAGTATCCGGGCGTCGAGATCGTTTCGTCCACCGGCATGATCGACGATTTCGCGGGAGAAGGGGTCGTACATGAGGGCGTTGATAGTGAAGTCGCGGCGAGCGGCGTCTTCTTCGGGGGATCCAAAGGCGACGGAGTCGGGATGGCGGCTGTCGAGGTATTCGCCGTCGCTCCGGAAGGTGGCCACCTCGGTAGCGACGCCGTTTTCCATGACGCAGATAACGCCGAATTTTGCGCCGATGGCGATGGTTCGAGGGAAGAGGGCCCGGATCTGCTCGGGGGAGGCGTCGGTGACGATGTCGATGTCTTTGGGCTCGAGTTCAAGGAGGGCGTCTCGGACGCACCCGCCGACCCACCAGGCGCGATGGTCCGCCTCGCGCAGCCGGTCGCTGATGCGCCGCGCGGCCTGGACTACCGGATCGTGTTCGTTCCAGTGCACAAGACCTCCCTTCCGGCTTTAGTATCCCGAAAGAGGGCGGGGGATGCCAGTTTGGAGTTTCAAGGGCGCACGGCCGGGGGCGGCAGTGCGACAAACCGGCCAGCTATGACGAGGTGAAAAACAGCGGCCTGGGAAAAGGAAAACCGGCGGAAGGGTTTGCCCTCCGCCGGTTTCTTGCCAGTTGCCCCCTGGCCTTTTATTTTTCGAAGACGATGTCTTTTTTCTTCATCTTTTCGACGAGGGTGGTGCGTTTGATGCCAAGAAGTTCGGCGGCGCGGCTCTTGACGCCTTCGCAGCGGTCGAGGGCGCGGAGGATCATTTCGCGTTCGAAGTCGTCGACGAGGGCGGACAGGTCCACTCCCGCATCGGTCAACAGAGGATAAGTGACTCGGTTTGTACCGCCCTCCTCCTCGGACTCGCGCGCGCGGGCGGCGAGATCTTCCTCGGCCTGGTGGGGCGAGCGGATCCAGAAGCGTTCGTCCGAGGAGAGACCCTCATTCATGGGAAGCGCCGAGGGGAACCATGCCGGGGACGATGCGCCGTAGCCGTTGCCTGCGGCGGCGGCGAACTGGCAAACGGGATGCTGAGCCTGGGCCGGTGCGGCGACGCGGCGGCGGGAAACGTGAAACTTGGCAGGCAGATCCTCGGGTTGGACGACCGTGTTTCGGGCGAGGATACTCATGCGTTCGACAAGGTTTTCGAGTTCGCGGACGTTTCCGGGCCAATCGTACTGTTCCAGGAGATCAGTGGTTTCCGGGGCGAAGGCCTCGATCCGCTTGTCGCCGGCGCGGTTGAAAGCGCGCACGAAATGCCGGACCAGCCGAGACAGGTCGCTGATACGATCGCGCAGGGGGGGCACTTCGATGGGGATAACGTTGAGGCGGTAGTAGAG
>JABMPG010000134.1 GCA_013203855.1 bacterium | reverse complement strand
GCTAAGCGCTCGGGGATACTGCGCGCTCCCCAAACGCCCGAGAAACTCCGTCCGGTCCGCCGTGATCCCGTGGGGGCGCTCGCTGGACGAGAGAAAGGCCACACGTTTTCCGAACTCAGTGTTGTAGGGATTTCTCACCAGCAGCGCGTTCCCCTCTTCATCGGATTCGGGGATCATATACTGCTGCATGTTGTCTCGGTGAACCCCGAGGACCCATTCGGCATAGTAGGTCGCGGTGATACGCCGCGGCCGATCCCACACATTCTCCAGTCGCAGCTCGATTATCTTTACCGGATCGCGTTCGGCCGCATAGTGGCAGACCTTTTGTTTTAGACCGTGGCTGTGGTGTTCGAAAACCGAGTACCCCGCCCCATGACGGATCAGATAAGGCGCGTTCTCCTCGGCGGGAAGTCGGGTGGGGCTCCACACCTCCACCGTTTCCTCATCCCGCAGATACAACGCTTCCCCGGAGGAATCCTCGACTGGATCATTGCCCCAGGAAGTGAGCCGATTCTCGCCGCTGTTCACCGCCCAGGTGTAGCCGCTGCCGCAATCCGACACCAGAAACCCGAACTCCGGATTGGCAATCACGTTCACCCATGGCTGAGGCGTCCACTCGCCCGGTTTGAGATAGATCACATACTCCCGCCCGTCCGGCGTGAAACCTCCCAGATCGTTGTCGTAGCGCAGATCGTTGGGCCACGTCAGACGCGGCGTTGTCTCCACTTCCTCCCTGGTAACCACCCGAGTAGGATCCAGTGCCGGCAGAGAGGCCGGACGCGAGTCCCGAAGACGCAACTGCTCCGCCAATCCCCCTTTTTCCGCATCGAGGATTACCCGGGCCGCCGACTGAAGCAGGACCAGATCTTCGCTCGAGATCGTATCAGCCCGAAGCAGGAATATCCCGCCCCGCTTGTTCAACCACGCGTCACTATGCAAATTCGAAAGCAGACGATGCAACTGACCGTGCAGTTCTTGGGCGTAACCAGTCTCCTTCTCATTCAGAATCACCAGGTCGATCATCAGACCTCGCCCCCGCCAGTATCGGTGGGCCCGCACCAGATCATTGACCAGCCTCAGGTCTTCGTCGGAAGAGAGAGAGACCAGAAGAATCGGGTAATCCCCCGAAATCGCATAGGGCCATAGCCGCTGCTGCCCCGCCCGGTTCGCTCCGAGAATCTCGGGACCGGCCCGCAGACGCGCGTTCGGGTATAGCAGAGCGGAGAGAACCTGCTGCACTTTCTCCAGATCCGAAACACCGAACTCCAGCCGCTGAAGTTCGGTCTCCGCGCTCGTTCTCGCCTGGTCGAAAGCATGGCGCAGCCGCCCCCAGTCGTAGTACCGTCGCGCCAGTTCCAGAGCCTCATCCCGTGATTCGGCCGCCAGAGTAAGAAAAGCGATGCTGCAGTTGCTGTGCGCCTCCATCTCGATTTCCTGGCCAAGCGCCATGATCGGATCCAGCGTGCACCCCACCACGCCCGTGAATCCGGAACCGTCCGGTCCGAGTGCAGCAGGCAAGTGAGTCGAGCCGCCGCGCCCCAGAAAGTTGCCCCGGCTTCCCTCGCGAAATCGGGAAGGCGCCATCTTCCGGTCGGTCAACAGGCAGTGGACCATGTAAGGATTGTCCGCCGCTGCTTCGCGAGGCCGGCGGTTGAACAAGAGCCCGTTCACATCCGAAATATATTCCGACTCGATGAACATCTTGCTGTAAACGGGATGCCGCCGGTCTCCATCGGCCTGATTGAGACAAACCTCCGCATAGCTGCTGACAAGAAGACGCTTCGGCGTCGAACTCCGATTCGTCAGCCGCATCCACCGGATTTCAACGTCGTCGATCGGAGAAACGGCGATCTCGAGGCCCATCACGATATCGTCGTGAGTACACTGCACCTCAATCATGTGAGGGTGAAACACGACCTGCTTGTGCGCCGCTCCCGCCCCGGTCGGCTGAAGCCCGGCCGACCACACATCCTCGGTCGCCAGATCCTTCAGATAGATCCACGTCCCCCAGTCATCCAGTGTGCTGTCCGCACGCCACCGCGTCAGATCGATGTTGCGCCAACGGCTCACTCCCCCGCCCGCGCTCGTGTACAGAAGCCCATAGCGCCCATTCGAGAGATAGTGCACCGATGGCCAGTCCGATTGCGCCGACACCGCCCAGGGCAAAGCCAACCTCTCCGCGGTCTCTGCCTTCACCGTGGGCGTCAGCGCCTCGTCAATCCTCTTCTCCTCCACTGGCGCGTCAGTTGGCACCATCTCCTGCAAGAGAAGATCAACGCTCTGGATTCGCGGGTCGGCATGAAAATGCTCGACAAAGACGTCATCGTGCAGATAGTTCGCCAGCGCCAGCTGCACCATCCCCTGGTGATGAACCATGTACGAACGGATCACCGCATACTCCTGTCCCAGAGGCATTCGAGAACCCGTATAGTCGATCGCCTCATACAGACCGCAGTCCCCGATCATCTTCATCTCATCGAACCGGTCGAGATTCGAAACGACCTCCCGAGGCCGGATCGCCAGCGCCAGCATTGAAGCGTATGGCGCCACGACGTGATCCTTCCCCAGACCCCTTTTGAAGGCCAGGTCTGGAATGCCGAATCCCCGATACTGATAACTCATGCCCGAATCGAAGGCGTAGTAGCCCGATTCCGAAATTCCCCACGGAGTCCTCTTCTCCAGGCCATATTCGATCTGGCGGCGAACCGCACCTTCCAAACTCTGAGCCAGAAGCGTGTTTGGATAGTTGTGAATCAACAATCTCGGCATCAGATATTCGAACATGGTGCCGTTCCAGGATAGCAGAACCCGCGTCGAATCCACCTGTGCCACCGGCCGTCCCAGGTGCAGCCAGTGAGTCTGGGAAACATCGCCCTTGGCAATGGCGACCAGACTGGCGATACGCGCCTCGGACGCCAGCAGATCGTAGAAATTCGCATCCGGTCTCTCCGTGTCCGCATTGTAGCCGATGTGGAACACATGCCGTCTGCGGTCATAGAGAAACCGGAAATCCATCGCCTGAATGTCCGCTTCCGCGCGGTCCGACAGATCTCGGCAAAGGGTGACCGCATCCGTCTCGCCCACAATCACCCCGGCCTGATCGAGAGCGACGCCTAGATCCGAACACCATCTCCGCGCCTCCGCCGTCTGCGATTCTCCTAGATCCGGACGGGACAGTTCCTCAAGAAAGAAAGCCAGTTTGCTCCGACTGGTATGGATCACCCCTCCGATCTCATCGAGGATCGGCTCCTCGGGAAAACTATCCCGGAGTTCCCGCCAGGCCTGCCCCACAGGAGTATCCGGGTCCATTTCGCTGAAGATCCGCGGCGTGCGGCTCAGAGGAAACGCCCACGGAACCAGCGCTTCCATTTCCCGTTTCATCCCGTCCAGGTGGTGACGTGACCGCTCGCTCCACACATGCAAACTGTGCAGAATCCGCGGATCGGCGCCGTGCATCCCCGCTTCCATCAGAGCCACCAGATGCTTCGCCAGTTTGGGCCATTCCTTCTCCCGTAGATCGTTGAGCAGAGGCGGCCATTTCAGCATGTGCTCCCGCGCATCCATCACGCGCTTCTCCACACGCTTCAGATGCGACTGGAGATGAGACTGGGTACTCGGCTGAACGTGCTCGAGACGCCCGATCACCTCTTCCAGAAGCGAAAGAATGTCCAGAAACCCGTCCCACCGCGCTGATCTCAGCACGGGTGCGTGAACACGCGACAGACAAAACTGGCGCAGAGCAACCAGACACCCCGCCAGATTCCCGCTGTCAACGGTCGAAATATATCGCGGAGGCAAACTGTCCAGAGTACGAGTGTCATACCAGTTCAAATAGTGACCCCGATGTTTCTCCAGGCGGCTCATATTCTCGAACGTGTCCCTGGTGCGAACCAGCATGCTCAGCAGGCCCGTATATCCCATTTCATAGGCGGCCACCGTGGCGAGAAGCCCCAGACCGATATTGGTCGGCGACGTGCGATGCGCCACCATACCCCGCGGAGACTCCTGGAAATGATCCGGCGCCAGCCAATGATCCTCGGGCGTGACATACAATTCGAAATACAGCCACGTTCGACGCGCCAGCCGCCGCAGTTTCATCCGGCTCTTCTCATCCAGCGGAGGCGGTTGAGTAATGACCGGACGACTGATCCACAGCGCCACCTCCGGAGCAACCAGCCAACCCACCAGAAGCGGCGCCGCGTAATACATAGCGGGACAATCCAGCCACACGAGCGCCCCTCCGGAAACCACCGTGATCAGCGGCGATACAAACATCTGCCCCCAGGCCATCACGCGCTTTCGCTTTTCTCGGAAAGCCTGGTCAACCTGCGCCGCCGTCGTCCACTGAAGCAAACCACGCCGGGAGATCATCAGCCGAAACAGAGTCGAAACAACCGCATTGAGACACACATAAGCCTCGTAGGCAAGAAAGACCAAGCCCAGCAACCAGTGAGTCAACTGAGCCCGCACGGATCGTCCAAAACCGGCCAGAGGCGCCCCTCTCAAACTCCGATACGCCTGCCGACCGACCGATGCGAGAAGCGGCGCGGCAGGAGTCAAGACCGCCGTCAGAGTCCACACCACCCCGGAACCCGGCAACACCAGCCACCCCATGAGAAGCAGGACCAGCAATCCCGGGGACAAAAGCGAGCGCCGCAGATTGTCCAGAATTTTCCACCGCTCCAGAAGGCCCAGCCCATTCGGCAGAAACGTATCGCGGTTCGGAACCTTCGGCAGAAGCCAGGGAAGGAGTTGCCAGTCCCCGCGAATCCAGCGACTCATCCGTTTGACGAAAGGAACATATTCCGAGGGATAATCCTCGTAGAGCACGATGTCGCTCACCAGACCTGCACGCCCCTGGATACCCTCGAAAAGATCGTGACTCAGCAACGTATTTTCCGGCACCCGTTCCTCGAGACTACGCTCGAAGCCCGACACGTCATAGATCCCCTTGCCCACATAGATGCCCTCTCCGAAAAGATCCTGGTACACATCGGAAACGGCCAGAGTATAGAGGTCCAGACCCGAGTCTCCTGCATAGATTCGAGAGAAGTGCGTCTGATTGGCGCTGACCGCCTGCACCTCCGTCCGCGGTTGCAGCACGGTATAGCCCGCGCTCACCCGGCCCGTCGCCTGATCGAAAAACGGCCGGTTGAGAGGATGAGAAAGAGTCCCCACCAGCCGCGCCGCTCCTTGCCTCGGGAGAATGGTATCCGCGTCGAGAGTGATCACATAGCGCACATCGGACAGAGCGTTCAGTCGGCCGATCTGAACCGTGAAACTCGTTTTCCCCTTCCCCAGCAGGAGATGGTTGAACTCCTCCAGCTTCCCCCTCTTCCGTTCCCAACCCATCCACACGTTTTCCTGCGGGTTCCACTTGCGCTGACGGTGAAACAGATAGAATGGTCCCTCTCCCTCCGCCCCGTGACGTCGATTCAAACGGCGGATACCCGCCTCGGCCCGTGACAGCAGAACTTCATCCGCCGAGAGGTACTGGTGCGTGGCGTCGGCAAAGTCCGTCAGCAAGGCAAAGGTCAGATTCGGATCGGAATTACGCAGGTAATGCAGCTCGATCTGCTTGAGGAGAGAATCGACCTCGGCCTCGCTGGTCAACAGCGTCGGCATAACCAGCATAGTCTGACAATCGGCTGGAATGCCTTCCGAATAATCCATTTTCGGCAGAATCCGAGGAGGCAGAATATGCGTGACAACCATGTTTACGAGCGTCGTCGCCACCGTCAGCCCCGGAACGAGAAGAAGAAACGCCGCGACCATCGCCCACAGCGGGCCGCCCCCCGCCGCCAGGGCGTACCAGACAAAGACGGCTGAAAAAGCGATCGTCAACAGCGCGGTACTGCCGAGATACGTGAAGACGGCGTGGCTGAAAAACCAACGTCCCACCCGGCGACGAAAAGACGGCCGATACCCCAGGTGGTTCTCCAACTGACGACGCCCCGCGTCCAGAAGATAGAACCCGACGTGACACTCCCGGGAAACGTGACGGGCGCGCGCCCGGGCCCGTTGTGCCAGCCAGACCGATTCCCGCGCCGCCTCCGTTTCCTCCTGGGGAGATCGCGACGCCAGATCCTCGATCGCCTTTCGATACGCGTCCCGAGTCTCGAATTCCATAGTGGAATATACCCCAGCCGGATCTTCGGCCAGGATCCGGTCCACGAGACTGATCTCCTCGAAAAACGTCTTCCAGTCTTGAACTCCCAGACGCCTCAAGTCCAGAATGCTGTTCGCCACCACAATATCCGAGGCGGCGTCCCGCTTCTCCTGCTCGGGGATCTTCTCGCGAAGGACCTCGTCCAAGGCCGCGCTCAGATTCTCGATCACCCGGAACCGCAACATCACCGGCAAAGCCCACAGTTCGCCGATATTCAAAGGGGTCAAGGCTTGGTAGGCTTCTAAGAACTCCCGCACATTCGCCAAATCAACCTGGAATTCCCCCCTTCCCACGAGTTCGAGGGCGAGCGCATAGATACGCGGAAACCCCGCCAGATCGGTCGTCTCCAGAATCGGCAACTCCCGATAGAACTCCCCCGGCATATCCTCTTCGATCCTCCGGACCGCTTGCTGGACCACATAATAGTTGTCCAGCAACCATTCGGCGGCCGAAGAGGGAACCGGTTGGCGTTCGGTCAGAGAGAGAAACGCGCGGTGAACCCGCTTGAGAGAATCCTGAAGGTCTTCGAGACGCTGCAACAGACTGAGAGGCGTCGTGAGATCCCGCCTCACGACATGCACCCGCGCCAGATCTCGAGCCCGGCGGGTCAGGGGATTGCGATGCGCCTGGCTTTCCTGCGCGTCCGGCGGAGATTCCATGACATCGCTCTGTGTCTCCTCACCCATGGATCAATGTCCCTTATGCTCTCTGGCGCACATTTCCGCTTCCGTCGGCTCCACCTCCTCGGACGGGACATCCTGCATAATCAGAAGGGCCGTATTCCCGTACTCGATAAAGGTAGTCGCCGTGCTGCCATAAGGCCATCGCGTCTTGCCCGAGTAACCGTGGGCGCTCATCAGAACCAGATCCACCTGTTCGGCGTCGACCAGATTGTGCAGGCACAGGGCCGTGTCCTCGCACACCAGAAGTCGGTTCTTCACCGGAATTGAGAGATGATCCTCAAGGTGGTCCAGATACTCCTGCGCCACCCGTCGGTTTCGCTCCATCAGCCGACTCACCAACTCTTGCTCCTCCTGGGTCGGAGGAGAATGACGAGGGACAGCCGGCTTTCCCACTGCGGTCGTCAGCACCAGTTCCGCACCATGGCGCTCACATATCGCCGTCGCCAGAGACAGGATGCACTCCGCTCGCCGAGACCCGTCCATCGGCGCCAGAATCTTGCGATAGTGCAGTTCATCGACCCCTTCCGCCTCGGGAGGATGATACGCCCGAATAATCATCGTAGAACGATGGGCCCGCTGAACCACCTTGCGCACCACGCTGCTCAGGTTCCATTGGCTGAGCCCGGTGCCCCCGTGGCTGCTCATAATGATCAGATCGATATCCTTTTCCTTCGCATGATCGATCGTTCTCTCCGCCGCGTACCCCTCCAGAATGGCGTAGTCTACCTGCACGCCCTGCGCCCGCAGCCGCTCGGCCACCTTGTCCAGATACGCCTCCCCTTCCGCCCGGCTGATTCGCCAACCCAAAGGGTCAACCGGCCCCGTCCGACTGTCCACCTCCTGCGAGTCCAGAACAACCAGTAGAAAAACTCGCGAATTGAACACCTTGGCGATGCCAAGGGCATGGGGAAGCACGCATTCCGCCAACGACGACCTGTCCAAGGGAAGCAATATCCGATCCATCATCCCCGTCACATCCTTTCCTGAAGATAGGCACAAGCGGGCAGGGCCAATCTATCCTCTGCCCGCCAACACCATACTCAACGACGCGCGGTCGCTCGGGCTCCCATAGTCAACAGCAAAGCCAGGCAGAGTGCCGCAAAGACCAACTCGACTAGGTGCCGTATCACACGTGCTACGCAGCTGCTCCTCCGCCTGGTTTTCCAGCCCCCGGGCCGCATCCCAGACCCGATGACGGGCATCGTCCATCTTCTGACGACCATCGTTAGTCAGGGCCTGAACCAGCGACTTCACATCGTTCTTCAACTGAATCACATCCTCTTTCAGCGCCTGAACATCACTCATGTGTTCCGTTTTGCTCTCTGCCATTTCCGATCACCTCCCTCCTCTATCCTGATTCATCCGCTTGAAAGACACCCTCGAAAGTTTCTCCAATCTACGACAGGCACGATCCATCAAGATATCAGAGAGAATCCTCACTTCATGTCAGACCCTGCCCTTTTTTCGAATAGGCGTTTGTCTGACAAAAAGAGCGCGTGTCCCGGTCGAAGGAATTCAATCTGCCCCCCCGCCCTTGCGCCCGCCGCGTTCCTGCTGCTAAAGTAGCCTCGCCTTCGGGCGCGGCGAACCATCAACTCCGGAGAATCCATCCATGCGTCAGGCGCGGAATGCCGCCCAGACCCTTCCGAAAACCTGCGGCCCTCCCGCCAGGTCCGCGCGACTTCTCCTCCCCCTTCTGCTTCTGGTCGCCCTCTGGTTCACCTTCTCCTATTTCCACCACATTTCGGCGGGCTGGAACGTCAACACACGCCTGGCGCTCACCTATGCCGTGGTCGAGAAGGGCACCCTTGCCATCGACGCCTACCATCGACAGCCGGGCCTGGAGACCAACGACAAAGCCTTCTACGGCGGCCACTTCTACTGTGACAAATCACCGGCCCTCTCCTTCATGGGCGCCCCCATCTATTACCTTGCCTGGCAGGTACGCCTCCGGATCGACACTCTCGGCGTCGTCCACTCCCGCCAATATGCCCGATGGGTCTTCTGGACCCGCTACCTCTTGCGCGTCCTCACCGTCAGCCTCGCCGCCGCCCTCCTCGGGGTGATCCTCTGGCAGATCGGAATCCGCCTGGGCATCTCGCCCTTCCTATCCTGGGCCCTCAGCGTCGGAGTCCTCGCCGGAACCGTCCTTTTCGGATACGCCACCCTCTTCTACGCCTACCTGCCCTCCGCCCTCTTCGGAGCCGCCGCCTATCTTCTCCTCCTCGAACGCCGACTCTCCAAGACACCTCTCGCCGAAGGTTGGATCCTCTTCTGGAGCGGACTTCTCGTCGGGCTGTCCTGGTTCTTCGAATACACGGCCGGGCTGGCCGGACTAGGGCTCACCCTCTATGCCACCTGGCACACCCGAAGCCGACTCCCCGCCATCTGGAAGTTTCTCCTGGGAGGACTCCTGCCCGTTATCGCCTTCTACACCTACACCCAGATAGTCTTCGAAGAATTCGCCATCCCCTACAAGTACGAATATGACAACTTCTTCCGGCAGGAAATGGCCAAGGGCTTCCAGGGAATCCACCTTCCCCGTCTCGCGGTCCTCTACTACATCACCATCCACGCATTCAAGGGGCTCTTCTACTATTCGCCCTTCCTCGTCCTCGGCTTGGCCGGAGCATGGGAATATCTGACCAAGCCCCAACTTCGTCCCTTCAGGTCCGACGTCTGGCTCTGCCTGGCCGTGATAGCCGCCTATCTCGCCTTCAACTCCGGCTACTATATGTGGTGGGGAGGCTGGGCAGCGGGTCCCCGGCTCCTCTGTCCCGCCATCCCCTTCTTCTTTCCTCTCGTCGCACTCTGGCTGAGAACGCCTCGTCTGTGGCGAATCCTTCTCTTCGCCTTTCTTCTCACGATATCGATCCAACTCAATTTCATGATCACTGCCGTCGACCCGCAAGTCCCCACCGGCATCGACACGGCCGATCTCCTCCGCCCCGCCATCGCCGACGACCTGCCCAGCCCGATCCTCAACGCCCTGTACCCCGCCTTCTTTCAAGGCAATCTCGCATACAACATCTTCCGCGCCGCCACGGGCGTCGAGGGAAAATGGTCCCTCCTGCCCCTGGGCGTATTCTGGCTGCTCACCGCCCTGATACTGGTCTACTGGCGGAAACGGCACAGATACGGGTGCAACGGAAAACTCAAGCCCTCAGATCCTCCAAGGCGCGGAGAATAAGACCCGCCGCGGTCTCTTCCGTCAGTTGCCCTAGATTGATAACCATATCGTAATTCTCTGGGTCTGAAATGTCCGACTTGAAAAACTTGAGGATGAAATCCGACCGTTGCCGATCGCTCTGCTCAATCTGACGTATCGCGGATTTCCGGTCGGTGTTCGAGTAACTCATCAGGTTCCGAATCCGCACCTCCATCGGCGCCACCAGACGCACCCGCACCCCCTGTGAAGCGTCCAGCACCAAGTGCGCGCCCCGCCCGATCAGGATGACTCCGCCCTGAAGAATGAAAGTCCGCAGGATCCGAATCAGCGAGCGTTGATACTCCGCGTTGTCCACCAGCCGGCCCCGAAGCATCCCCTCCATGAAATTATCGATGTCCGACCGCGCACGCTCGTCCAGTGCGTCGATAATCCGCCGTTGCACATGAATGTCCTCGGCCACCTTTTCAATCAGCGAATAGCCGATGATCTCATAGCCCACTTGGCGGCTGAGACGGTCGGCCACACGACGCGTGCCGCAACCGAGCTGCCGAGACAACGCGATAGCTGGCTGACGTCGAGTCGACGGCCCCTCGCCTTCGCCGCTCAGGATGTGCTTCCCGAGAATGTTCTTGATCCGATCCCAGTTGTTGATCTGCCTGTTGATAATCTCGTCAATACCGGAAGGCATGGCACGAAAATCCTGACTATCCAAAAGAATGACAAGCACCCGACTCTTCTCATATCATAGAACGCTCGCCCCTCCCGCTTCAACAGCAAAGGCAATGATTCCGATGGACGCCTCTCCTTGATCCTTCACGGATGCGAAGAAGGCGGCGGCGGGAAAACATAGTTCCATCGGGAGCTCTGTGTTACTTTCACTTAGCGAAGGT
>JABMPG010000133.1 GCA_013203855.1 bacterium | reverse complement strand
TATCTCGCTGGCTTTGCCCAAGCGTGTGGACTGAGAGATGAGGAGATGGACGACTTTGAGCCGGAGATGCTCGTTGATAAACGGGTTCTGGGGGAAGTGATAATCAACGACCAGAGTTACTTCGCGCTGAGGTCCTGGGCTCCCGCACCCCAGGATCCTGACGACGATGAGATGGTCATCCAACTGCTCAACCCGTTTGACGATCCGGAACCTCTTCTCGCCTCGGGTTCAGCCGAATGCCCCGAGCGCACCCAGAAGGAGCTCTTTTGCGTCCACTCACCTTCAGGAAACTCCTGAGCAACAAGGGGTTGACGGTTCCCGAGGTGGCTGAGAGGGCTGGAATCCAGCCGGAATGCATTTATTCCAGAAACGCTCATTTTGGTCCTTGTCCATTTCCCGCCTGACTCTTTGCTCTCTTACTCCCTCACCCGGAATGGCTCAGTCAGGGGAGGTGACCCGCAACTCTCTTCGCATTGCGCGGTCAGTATCGGTTCCAGCAGTAAGCCACCGCCGTGGTGTGGGAGGGCCCGGCATCCCGCACCGCCCGCACGTAATTGTATATCCGGATCACGTCGCCCTGCGGGCCGTGGCCGTAAGGATAATCCGCCGGATCACCGCTCTTCGGATCGCTCCGTTGCGCCCCAGCGCCGTGCACGTCCAGAAGCACGTAGTGCCCGGAACCGGGCGGTTGTTCCATCCAGCCCAGCGCTTCGCCGAAGCAGACGTAGCACGCGTGGGCGGCCGTCGGGCCGTCCAGGTGCGTTGTCCCGCTCCAGTAGAAGGCGTAATTCGTGTTGCCGCCTTCGTCGGTGATGGGCGTGGCGTGAAAGAGCGGGTCGATCGCCGCCGAATGGGTCGTGTCGGGCGACCGCGTGTAGTCCAGGATGCTGTGCAGTTCCTTCACGTTCGGCAGCCGCCAGTCGCTGTAGCCGAGATACTTCGAAGCGTTCAACTCGGCGACGTAGGCCAGCGCCTGCTGCCAGTTCTTTCCCGTCCCGCTGTCGTCCTGCTGCCACATCAGCCCCGTGGCCCGGTCCGTGATCGTCCCGTCGCCGTTGTCGACGAAATCGTTCTTCCCGTAGTTCGGGTTGCCACGCACGCAGCGGACATAGAACAGTTTATCCAGGCCCCAGCCCATCGGATCGTAAACGGGATAGCCCTTGATCCGTCCGTCGGCGAAATTCACGCCGAACATGGTCTCGTCCCCGTTCATCGTGGTGCTCACGTAGCGCGTGGTCGTCGCCCATTGGGAGTCGATGTAACGTTCCCCGGCATTCTCGTCGCCGTACGCGAAATCAAAATACGACGTGTTGATGTAAGGCTTCGATTCCGCCGCGGTCTGGGCGTTGTGGCCCGTGTAGTCCATGAGCGAGTAGAGTTCCTTGATCGAGGGCAGCCGCCAGTCGTCATAGCCGCCATAGTGGCTGGCGTTCAGCGTCGCAGGATACCGCAAGGCTTCGTCCGCCGTCTTCTTGTCGTTCACGTCGATCTTTCCGTCGCCGTTGAGGTCCGCCTTCTTCATCCAGGTCAGGCCCGTGTTGGTGTCATGGACGGTCAATCCGTCCTGGCTGATCGTGTAGCTCGGCTGAAGGCCGCTGAACTGGGCGTCCTGCCCGTAGTAGGGATCGCCGGGCGACGGCTCGGAGATCGCGCTTCCCGCGCTGTCGTAGAAGGTCTTCTGGTTGGTATCCACGATCGGATAGGTCAGGCCCGATGTCTGCGCCTGCGCCGTCGTCAGGCCGAGTCCGGCCATGACCCAGATCGCGAGAACCCACACCGCCTGAAGTCCCCTGCGTGTCGAGGGATTCATGGCGTCGTCCCCTTTCGTGGTTGACTGGGATCCTCCATTTGGCCTCTGATGAGGCCACCTTTTTCTCCCAGTTGAGAGGATTTTCCTCGCCTGGAAGTTCGGGAACAACTGAAATTCTTCCAAACCCGCCCCGCCGGCCTCGATTTCGCTCGCGTCGGACCAGTCTCGGGTCTGTTTTCTGCCCACGCACCTCGGATTCTCTTGTCACGTTCATCCGCAGGAACCTGACTTCAGGTTTACTCCAAAAGCATTTCTGAGCATTCCTTGCACGAAGTGAGCGAGATCATATGGAAGATCCGAGCGAGGGGGGATACGGCTAAATGAAGGGTGCTTCGGGACGCTCTTTCCGGGGCTGAAACTTTTTTCATAAAAATGAAGGGGGGGAAGGTGTAAACCGTGATCTCCAAGAATAGATATATTGAATCGTACGCAAGTCGTCCGATCAAAAGAAGCAAAACTATTCATCCCAAAAGGAGAAACAAACAATGGATATTACGAGATTCCAAGAAAAGAAAAGTCAAATGATGCGGGGGAGACAGGTGCTGACCGTGACCCGCGTAAGTGGGTTCACGAGCGAATCGGGGATACGGTTCATGCAGGCATGCCTCGCAAATGATGAAGGAGCGACGTTGCTTCAGAATTTCCCCCTGACCGAAGGAGGCTTGAAAATCCTCAACAGCTTTGCCCGCGCCTGCGGATTGACGGAGAAAGATCGGGAGGAATTTGATCCCACCATGCTTGTCGGAAAGAAGATCCTGGGAACCGTCTTCGTCAACGAGGCAGGGTACTTCGCTGTAAAGAACTGGGCACCTGTCCCGAAGTCGGACGACTCTTCGGATTTGTCCGATGACCCGGATCTGCCGGATCTTCCGAGCCTCTCTCATGAGAAGAAGACTCAGCAGGCACTCTTTTGAGTACCGGAAGAGAAGGAGGCAAACCAATGAAAATACGTCCACTGGTTTTCAGGATACTCGTGAGCGAGAAGGGCATGACGATCCCTGAGTTGGCAGACAAAGCCGGGGTTCTGGCAGAGTGCATTTACGGCAATCTTCGAGATCCAGATCGGAGTCTCCGGTGGGATACCCTTTGGCGGCTTTGCCAGGCTCTCGGGTGTGAACCCCACGAAATCGCCGTTCTTCGGGAGTATGAGCGGGATTTTGACCGCGAGCCGGGGAATGGTGGATAGGCGGGATTCCCAAACTGTAGGGTGGGGCAAGGAGAACGAACTTCTTCTCGCCCCATTCCCTCTAGGCTTGGTCGAACTTGCTGGCGAAACGGTTGGAACCGTGCTCCTCAGCTCCTGTTCAAAACATAGAAGCCCGCATTCAAATACGTCGCGAAAAGAACCCAAAGCAGATAAGGGCAGAGCAGTATCGATGACGCCCTGTTGGTGTGCCAGAAGTACCAGATCATCAGCACCAGTGTCACGTCCAGAAAGAGGATGTCGATCAGGGCTAAGCCGGGCGATTTCAGCCCGAAGAAGATGCCTGTCCACGCGAAATTGCTGATCAGATTCAGGGCAATCAACACGTAGGGTTCATAGCCCGCTCTCCGGTTGTAGTTCTTCAGAAAAAGGAAGATGGAAACGGCGATCATAAAATAAAGGATCGTCCAAACGGGACCAAATACCCAGTCTGGGGGCGTGAGAGGGGGACTGTTGAGCGTGGAATACCACGAATTCACGGATCTCTTGCCTTCCATGCCGAAACGTCCAAATGAACCGCAGAAGGGTGCTCACCTGACCCTTGGCCCGATGGTGGAATCAGGCAGACCTCACCTCAGCGCTTTAGGGCGAGCAACAGGACGCCACCCGCTACCATTGCGATCCCGGTCCAATCTCTCAACGCCGGCCGCTCCCCGAGAAAGACAACGGCGAAAACAGCCACCAGAACCACGCTCAGTTTATCGACGGGTGCGACTTTCGATGCCTCACCGATTTGAAGAGCGCTGAAGTAGCAGACCCACGAAGCCCCCGTGGCCAAAGCCGATAGGGATAGAAACAGCCAGGTCTTCGACGGCAGGACAAACGGGTTGCTCCACTTCCCCGCGAACCAGACAAAGGCGGATAGCACGATCATGACGATGGAAGTTCGGACAAGAGTGGCAAGATCCGAATCGACGCCCCGAATCCCGATCTTCGCGAAGATAGCCGTAAGCGCTGCAAAGACAGCGGATAGGAACGCCCAGAAAGCCCAGCTGGTTGGAGTAGTCATGGTGTCTGGATGTTGTGCCCGGACAACGGTTGTTCACGGACCTTGGGATGCCCTGCGTCGGTCTCCCGTCGATTGAACGCCCGTTCTGATCTACTAGCCCGATAGGGAGTAAACCATGGACTTCGAAGCGTCAACGTAACCCCGGGAACATGTGCCGATATCTCGCCAGTCTACCTGCAAAACCACGGTCTTCGCGGGCAGTCGTCCACCCTTGCTCTTCATGCCTTGACCACCGTCGTCTGTCAATTGAAAAGCGGTCCTGTCGCCGCCCTCAGCGCGTTTCGGGGTGCACTACTGTCGGGTACGGTTCCTGTGCTACGTTGATCACGCACACCGCCCAGATCGAGTCCCGCAAGACAATACTCGGCGGCTACCCGATGCTGATCTGAAAGAACTTGCGGGCAACCATGTCTTTCAGGGCTGGCATTTCGGACGGATGTACTCCTTGTACAGGGGGATAAGGCGCGAGAAGGCGGCTTCCACTTCCGGAGGAATGTCGACGTGACCGATGAACCCTGAACCAGCGGGACCGTAACCTTTCTCGTCATCTCGTAACCTCGGAATCTCCCCCATGACCAGGGCGAGAAAGCGGTCCATGTTGTAGTAACCCGCGTGACCAGGGTCCGCGAACCCTACCTCTCCCGACCGGACTGCGAGGAGGGGGATAACCGGGGCAAATGCATCGAAGGCGGTCTTTTCGGTGCGCCATTCGTGGCGGAACGACTCGAGGGTCCTGCGCTGCATGATCGGGTCCTGGACGATCACTACCGAATCGTGCGGGACAGCCGCCTGCCTCACCACTTCCAGGGCGAACGTGGCGTTATTGCCGCAATTCGTGGACTGTCGTTCGATGAGGATCTCGTTGCGGGTGATCCCCAGATGCTTGACCAGGATATCGCAGAGGATATCTGCCTCGGCTCGTCCCGATGTCGGGATGGACCCGTAAACGGGATGAAACGCCACATTGTCCCGCAGGTTCTGGGTCGAATGCCCCACACCTCCCACGACCATCAGCCCTTTCGCCAACCCCTCGCGAAAGGCTCCCGCCGCTTTCTCCACGAAATCAGGCGTGGTGATGCCACCCATCAGGATCAGAAGGTCCGCCTGGCGCGTGCCCCGTCGCCGCTTCAGCGCTTCGGGTGTCAGATCGTCCAGATCTCTTCGAGAAAGGTACCGGATGACGCAGTTCAGGTCCCTCACCTGCTGGTCGATGGTTCGCTGGTTCTGGGTCATACCCATGTTCCCGATTGGGCTGATCGCGCCGGAGGTTGAAGCCGATTCTTGCCACCCGTCCGTGGTTCCGAGCCTGGAGGTTGCCCGTGAAGGCAGTCCGGTAGGAATCGCTCGCACCGCGACGGACCCGTTGTAAGGGCTCACAGAACAGCCTTTGCCAAGGCGACACCCAGTTCCCGCAGCTGCGCTTCCGCTCTGGCGTCAGGTTTTCCTTGAACCAACACTGTCGGCACAACGCGCTTGAACCGGAAAGACTGACAGATCTTCTCCATGCTCTCGGACGCTTTTCCCCCTCCCCCGTGGGTCACGAATATGCCGCAGGGCTTGTCATCCACCTGTCCCTGGGTCGGGTAGAAAGTCCGATCGAAGAAGTCCTTGAGCATCCCAGCCATGTAACTGAAGTAATCGGGTGTGCCCAGGCAGACAGCGTCGCAGGTTCTCAAATCGTCAGCGTCGGCGTCGCAAGCCCTCTTCACCACCGGCTCTACGTCCTCAACCGATCGGACTCCTGATGCCACAGCCTGTGCGGCTGCTTCGGTGTTTCCGCTTTGCGAATGGTATACCACCAGCACGGTCTTGCTCATGACACCCTCCTTGTCGTTTCCTTGTGCGACGCGGCACTCGGTTAGATTTATGGCTTCCTATCCCCTGAATGCCAGGACAGTATCAATCATCGCCTTGTATTGAGGGAAACATTCCTCGCCTTTGCCCCGGATGTAGGGAGATGCCGTCGGACATACGATCAATCCCCGATAGGGCTATGTACTTGACTCAACCGACCACAACATGTAGTGTCGGGGAGCATGACAGAGGACTTTCCCCGCACTCTTCTGGAAATGGAACGGCGTTTCTCGTCGGAAGAAACG
>JABMPG010000132.1 GCA_013203855.1 bacterium | reverse complement strand
TCTCCACACAGGTGATCCAGCGCGACCGCCACGCCGAATACATGGCCGCCCTCGCGATTACCTCAGCCGGAGTCGAACGGATCGTTACTGAAATCCGCTCTCTCCAGCGCACCGATATCCGCGAGGTCGAAGAGCCGTTCCGCAAGGGACAGAAGGGCTCTTCGGCCATGCCCCACAAGCGCAATCCCATCGGGTGCGAAAACCTGACCGGCCTCGCTCGCGTGGTCCGGGGGAACATGGTCCCCGCCTTGGAGAACATCGCCCTCTGGCACGAGCGGGACATCAGCCATTCTTCCGCCGAGCGCGTTATCCTCGCCGATTCGACAACCCTGCTCCACTATATGCTGAACCGACTCTGCGGAATCCTCGATGGCCTGCTGGTCTATCCCGACGCCATGCAGCGCAACCTGGAAAAGACGCAGGGCCTGCTCTTCTCGCAAAAGGTTATGCTTGACCTGGTCGACAAGGGTCTGAGCCGGGAAGACGCCTATCTGATCGTCCAGCGTTGCGCTATGCGGACCTGGCAAGGCGAGGGCGCCTTTCGCGACAACCTGGAGCAGGACGCCGACGCGATGCGCCACCTGACCGCCGAGGACCTCGACGGAATTATGCAGTACGAAAATTTCCTGGCCTACATCGATGACATCTATCGCCGCTGCGGAGTGTGAAAATCGTTTCTGACCGACGGACGGATCTCTAATTCGTCTCGGACTTACCGACCCACCCGTTCATAGGGGTGAGGTGCTCGACCTCGTCTTCCTGATGGCTGACGGGGAAGTACAGCCGCATCTCGGTACCTTTCCCTGGCTCGGAATCCACCTCAAGAGATCCGGCGGACTCGCGGATGAACTTCTTGACCATGGCCAGACCCATGCCGTTGCCCTTCGCGCCCTTGGTAGTGAAGAAGGGGTCGAAAACGCACTCGATCAGATGCGCCGGAATCCCCACCCCATTGTCGCGGACCAGCGCCATCACCCGCCGACCCGAACCGGGCGCGGTGCAGATTTCAATCCGCGAGTTTGGCTTCTCCGCGACGGCATCGCGCGCATTGATACAGAGATTCATCAGAACATCATAGAATCCGGCGGCATCCAGCCAGCAAACGCGCAGGTTCGGATCGACTGAAAGGCAAAGATCGACGCCGTTCTGCTTCATGCCAGGCAAAAGATTCTGGTACACGTTCCGAGCGATGTCGTTGATCTGCACTTCGATGCGTTCGTGGGGCTGAACCTTGGAGTAGTCCAACATGGCCGTGGCGAGACTGTGCATACGGTCCATGCCCTCGCGGATCATCGACCAAGTCCGTTTCGCCGAGTCCAGCCGGCCGCCTTCCAGGTGGCGATCCATCACCTCAGCGCCGCTCTGGGTGATACCGAGAATGTTCTTGAGACTGTGCGAAACCTCGGCCATGGTCTGACCGATGACCGACATTTGTTCCGCCTGAAGGCGTTCCCGCGTCATCCGCAGGTTCTCCAACGCCAGGATGAGCTGGGAGCCGATATGATTGGCGAAGGCCAGGTCGGACTCCTGAAAAACACGCGGCTGCCGCGTTCGATCCAGATAGCACACCCCGGCCACATTTCCTTTCAGCACAAGCGGCACACAGATAGCGGAACGAACCCGCTGGATGATCACGCTCTCGGACTCGCGGAAACGGGCGTCGTGGCTGGCATCCCGGGAGAGAATACCAACGCGCTCAGTCAGGCACCGCTCGAGTATGGTCCGGCTGATCCGCACCGGTGCGGCCCCATCCTGGGGATCGACCACATAGGAAGCGGCGATTCGCGGGGGGCGATCAGGCTCATCCTGTAGCATGATCACGCCACGATCAACCTGGACGACTTCGGCGGCCAGCACAAGAAAACTGTTGAGGAGGCGATCCTCGCTGGGCCGCTCGCGAACCATCTCCAGAAAATCGTAGTGCGCCTTCAGATATTTCGAAGCAAGGGCCGCGCTTTCCGCTCCGGTTTCCCCGGTCAGAGCTGCGGCCGCATCCTCCACGGGCTGGATCCGAAGCACCTCGTCGTGCGTCTCCTCGCAAGCGGCGTCCACTTCGAGAGGGCCGGGATCCCCCGACTGGCTCGTGTCTTCATGTTCCTGGTGAAACTCGTACTCAAGGTCTCCAAACTGGATCTTGTCCCCGCTTCGCAGGACGCGGCGCACAACCTGGTGGCCGTTGACAAAAGTGCCGTTGCTCGAGCCAAGATCTTCCACTGCGTAACGGCCGCCCTCCCGGATCACTCGCGCGTGGAAGCGGGAAACGGTTTCACGCGCGATGCAGAGGTGATTGTTGGGATGGCGACCGACGGGGGTTTCGTCGTGAAGAAACACATGGCTCTGCTGGAGGCCAGGCTGAGAAGATCTCAGCCTGAGCACGCCGGCGCCCGGCATGTTATCCTCCAGAAAAGACATGGCAAAATTCCCACTCCTGAAAACTGGGGGGGAGGGGCGGGCACGCCCAGAAAGCCCAATGATACAAGCCCTGGTGCTGGTGCTGGTGTCCGGGATAGGGGCGCGAGAGCCGACGATTGTTCCGACTCCGCCCGCACCGGCCGGCTCGCTAGCGGTTCGAGTCCGGTCGGGGCGAATGCCCGTTCTCCCCCCTCATCCGTATCGGCCAAAACTATTAAAGGCTTGACCCTCGCGATAGAAAAGGATATCCAATGGGCCGGACCCGGGCCTGCCACAGCCACGAGCGCAGGAACGAACCTTACATCCCCCCCGCCGACTTCGATCTGTCTCAGGATTCTTGCACATGCTGCAAAACGAATGGCAACAAAAGTCCAAAAGATGGGGCCATCCCCTCCACGCCATGTGCTC
>JABMPG010000131.1 GCA_013203855.1 bacterium | reverse complement strand
TGATGATGTCGCGATTTCCCGTAGCGGTGACATAGATATCGGCTTCGGGCAGGGCGGCTTCGGTGGTCGTCACCTCGAAGCCTTCCATCGCCGCTTGCAGTGCGCAGATCGGATCGATTTCCGTCACCAGAACCCGCGCGCCGAACCCGCGCATCGACTGTGCGCATCCCTTGCCCACGTCGCCGTAGCCGCAGACCAGCACCACCTTGCCGGCGACCATCACGTCTGTCGCCCGCTTGATTCCGTCCGCCAGCGACTCGCGGCAGCCGTACAGATTATCGAATTTCGACTTCGTCACCGAATCGTTCACGTTCATCGCCGGAAACAGAAGTCTCTTGTTGCGCAGCATCTGATACAGACGATTCACGCCCGTTGTCGTTTCTTCCGAAACGCCCTGGATCTCTTTCGCCACCCGATGCCAGTGCTGCGGGTCCCGCTCCAGTTGCCGCTTGAGAACCGCGTCCACCACCGCCTCCTCGTGGCTCCCTTTCTTGCCTTCCAGAATCGAAGGATCGTCTTCGGCCTGAACGCCCCGGTGCACCAGTAGAGTCGCGTCCCCGCCATCATCCACGATCAGGTTTGGACCGTGCCCTTCGGGGAAGGAAAGCGCCTGAACCGTGCATTCCCAATACTCCTCCAGACTCTCGCCCTTCCACGCAAAAACCGGAGTGCCTGTCTCGGCGATAGCCGCCGCGGCATGGTCCTGCGTCGAAAAAATGTTACACGAGGCCCAGCGCACGTCCGCGCCCAGGTCCTTCAAAGTCTCGATCAGGACCGCCGTCTGGATCGTCATGTGCAGCGAACCCGTGATACGGGCCCCCGCCAGCGGTTTGTCCAGACCATATTTGCGCCGCGTCGCCATCAGTCCGGGCATCTCCTTCTCGGCGATTGTGATCTCCTTACGCCCGAAATCGGCCTGCTTCATGTCTGCGACCCTGAAATCCTGCCCCGCATAATCGGGCAGTTCGATGTTGTTCTGAGATGTTGCGTCCTGAGCCATGATGCTCATCCTTTCGGTCCCACCGGTGGTTTGGCTTTGATCTCGTAAAGGTCCACCGCGTGGGCGATGTCCTTGAAATTAACAGTCTCGTGCGGAATAGTCACCAGCCCCGGATCCAGATCCCGCACCACCGAAGCGGTGGCCGCGATTCCTTCCTCCGTATGGGCCTCGGCCCAGACCGTAGCCAGAAAGGCCAGGTTGACCGTCTCTCCCATGATATCCGCCCGCGCGTAATCCGGATGACCGACCAGCCCGAGATAGATCTCCCCGCTGTTCAGGCCGATCCACAAATGCTCGTTCACGATCCGCCGCGCCAGAAGAGCCGCCTCGACCGCTCGTTTTGAATGGTCGGCTCCCGAAAAAAAGCACAGGAACTGATCGCCCATATATTTGATCGGCACTCCGTTATGCCGCAGGACTGCCTCCGTGAGCTGATGAAAAAGCCCGTTCGCCCACGCCGCGAAATCCACCGGCGGAAGCCCCAGCGACCGGCCATAGGCCCCGTGAACGCTCGAGGCGAACACCGTCGCCTCAAAAGTGTCCCGCCCCTCCGCCGGAACACCCAGAAGCCAGTCCGTCGAAACGCCGAGAAGAATCGCAAGACGCCCCAGAATGAACAGGTCCGGAGCATTCTCGCCCCGCTCCCATTTCGAAACCGCCTGAGGGGTAACCTGCAGGGCATTGGCGATATCGCGCTGTTTCAGCCCCTGCTTTTCACGCCGGGAACGAATCCGACCACCTAAGTCTTCCAAGAGCATGAAACTATCTCCAACAGTGGTGGGATGCACACGCTCTCAAAAAGCGTAGCAGTCCCGTCCACTCTAGTCAATCCGGAAGCAAACGGCAATGGCGGCCCGGTTGCACCGAATCTCCGCCAAGTTGAGCCTCTCCATCACGTCTCTCTGAATCTCTGGCCCCAAAAAGAAAAAAGCCCCCGCAGGGGGCGATGCCGCACGCAGGCACGGGGCCTTTGGAGACTTCTGGCCGTGGCACATCTGTTGAAGCAAAAACGAGCCTCTATGTATTCCTCAACAGGCAACAAACAATTCATGGGGCAGGTTCTCAAGCATTCTCTTGTCGGTGCCCCCCTGCCGGGTCAGGTAGTACTGAACAACATGCAAAGCTGCGTCGGCCGAATTTTGCCTCTCGGAAGGTGCTCCCTCGGGAAGAGATTTCTGAAACGCGTTCGCGACCGGATCATCCTGCTCGCGCGCTTCTTCCTCGAGATAACTCTCAATGGCCGCCATGACTTCACGCATCTGGTGCCAACTCAGATCTTTATCTTTCATGTCGGTCCTTAGATCGGGAGGCCTCATGGCCCCCGCGATTGCTTCTGTATTAAAAGTAGCATACCCCCCGAACCCGCACAAGAAAAGGATGCATGAACAACAGTCTTGAAAATCCCACGCGCCCCCCCCATGATGACCCTCCGAAAGACACGAAACCCGCGTACCTCGGCCCTCTCAATGCCCCAACGCCTTTCCTCGCTTCCATCTCTCCTCCAGGGCCTTCTCGTCCTCGTTGCGCTTTTCGCCGCGCCCCTTCTCTTCGAGCCCTGGACTTACGAGCAGTACCTCCTCCCCAAATACACCGCCGCCGCTGGCCTCGGCATCCTCCTCGCCCTCCTTCTCTGGACCCGCGCCTGTGCCGGTCAACTCGTGCGCCTCCCTCTTCACGCCGTCAACCGATGGCTCGCTCTCTTCCTCCTCTGGAATCTTGTTCTCTGGCCCCTGGCACAAAGCCCCTCCCTCGCGGCTGATCGCGTTCTCTGGCTCGCAGCCGTTCTGGTTATCTCATGGGCCTGGCAGGAATGGGCCGGACAGCGGCCCCGACGCATCCTCCTCGCCGCGTGGTGCCTCGCCGCCAGCGCCGGCGCGACCGCGCTCTGGGCACTTTGGCAGGACGCTTCCATCCATTGGGGATGGGCCGGAACGGCAGGCCTTCTCAACCGCCTCGGCGACTGGCGCGGCGTCGTCGTCGCCGGTCTGGGCAACTCCGACTACACCGCCATGTTCCTCGCCATCGCCTATCTCCCCCTCCTCCTCCTCATGCTCTTCACCCGCAGCCGTATCCAGGCCGCCGCCCTCCTCCTCACACTCTGGCTCACCGCCGCCGCACTCATCGTCACCTGGTCCGTCGGCAACAACGGGGCGCTCATCCTCGGCGCTCTCGTCCTCGCAACATGTATTCGAAAACACTTCGGTCATCTCTGGCACAAAGCCGGAAGACGCATTCTCATCTGGACCGCGGGATGCTTGCTCATCATCGCTTGGCTCTCCACCAACAACCCCCTCAATCCCCATCAACGCGCCGACGACGGCCTGCCCGGAATCTTCGGCGAAGCCTTCGCCTCCGAACGCTGGATAGCCGGCGGCCCCACCCGAGGCGTCATCTGGTTCAACTC
>JABMPG010000130.1 GCA_013203855.1 bacterium | reverse complement strand
CACCAAGGCCGCGACCGAAGCGCGAATGGCCCCCCTCACCGAAGCCAATCAGGCCATCGTTACCGCCAAGCAATTCAACGCGTGGGAGTACGACTACAAGACCCTTCTCCAGGCAATCGTCAATGCCCGCACCGCCATCGAGGCCATGGAAAACGCTGATTATGAAAAGGCCCGCATCTACGCCCAGAAGGCCGAGCAGGACGCCAAACTCGCCACCCTCTTCTCCCGGGACGCCACCTACGTCAATCGCATCCAAGAGGTCCGACAGGACCTGAAACAAGCCTCGGACGAAGGCGGGATGTTCTTCGCCGTCCAGGATGTCCACGATCTCGCTGCACGTCTTCAGGATATCCGGCAGGGCTATGACATCGAGAAATACGAAGGCATCAGCGCCCAACTCGACGACTTCGAGTACGACCTGAGCCGAATGGTGCAGAGCGTGCCCGAAGTGTTCAACAGCCTTCACGAATCGGCCCGCCAGATGCACGACACCCTCGCCGAACGCGGCGCCGGCGATTTCGCTCCCGAAAAGATGCAGAAAGTCGACCAGCAACTCCGCTACGCACAACTCGACTTCGACCGCCAGCAGTTCGGAAGCGCTTACCGAAACGTCCGCGAGGCGATCGTCGTGCTCGAATCGGTGGAAATGCACTATCGCGAAATGGAATTCGCGGATCAGATGCACGCCATCTTCGCCCGTCTGGATGCCGACCAGAAGCTCATTGCACCCCTGCTGAAGATCAGCCCTCCCACCGTGCAGGCCATGGTCGACAAAATCACCCACTCCAACATTGTTCTCAGCAACGCTCAGCTCAACGAGTTCCGGTCCGCCATGGACCGGCTCTACATCGACGCCCAGCAGGTTTCCTACCCGCCCACGATGGAAGCGGACCGGGGGCGCATGGTGGAAAGTATTCGACTCGCACGCGAAGCTAGCTTCTCCTTCGAAAAATTCCTGATCCTCGAACGATACGACCAGGACACGGCGGGGGAGATCATCCAAACGGCATATGAACGTCTCGGCGACGCAAAAGACCTGCGGGACGAACTCACCCGACGCTTCGAAAAGCGCGGACTACAAGGCCGCTTGGCAAGATTTGAGCGGGTTATCTCCCGCTGACCATCCGCGGAAAGGGAAACGACATGTTCGGTTTATCAGTCATCCGCCTGGCGGAAATCGTGGTCATCGCCGGGATCGTTCTCCTCATCGCATACATCTTCTACCGCTTGAATCTCTTCAAGAAGGAATAGACCCGTATCGTGTTTGGAAAAAAGAAGAAACAACTCGTCGCCCGAGTAGACAGCAAGATCGCCCTCTGCCAGGAATACACGCAGCTCTGGCAGGAGTTCTTCGACTTCTTCGCCGACCGCCTCCATGACAAGAAAATCACCGCCGAAGAAGAGGCGATGTTTTTCAAGTGCATGACCGATCTCGCGCGCAAGCAATACCGTTTGCGCTACTTTCTCGGGGACATCTGCCCCTCTGACGAGGCAATTCTCAAGATCGTGTCCGGAGCCGTCAGTCTCACGACTATCTATGAGATGACCGAAGCCCAGTTCAGCAAACTCCAACACAGCTGGCACGTCATCTTCATCGCACTGAACAAGAGCCTTGGACGTCTTCTCCAGCAGCGGGGACGGATACTCGGCGCTGAAGCCGAAATCGAACCTCTCGCCACCCCCAAGACTCCTGAGCCGCCCACCCAGGCCCGCGTGCCCAAGAAGACCGTCAAGAAAACCGTGGCAAAAAAGGTCGTCAGGAAAACCGTCGCCAAGTCCCCCGTCGCGCCCGGCGCCGGAACCGTTCCGAAAGCCACCCGCGGCCCCGCATCCGGCTGACCGCCAGCCTCTCTCTCTTCCACCCAGATACGCCTGAAGTGTGTGGGACCGGCGCTCGCGTGGGTCGTCAACGCTTCCCAATGAGCCCGCTCTCCTTGAGTCGTCCGCGAGGGCTCAGGACATTCTCACATTGCGCGATTACTTTAGAGAATCGCTATAGACTTCGCCCTCGAAAGTCAGCGGTCGAGAATACTCCGATACTTTTTTGCGGATCAGTGCCCCTAAATAGACATCGCGCCAACGAACAACCGAGTTGGCGCGACATGGCAGGGAGTTTGGCAGGTGTCAATGGCTGTTCTCTTGGGTTAACGGTTGGCCTAACGTTGGGAAGGAGTGTGTTGAAGGGAAGGATCTAGAAACTTGTTCCCAATCTCGTCAAAGCCGCGCACATTCCGAGTTGACCTTGGCTTTTGACTGCACCTCCTACAAGGCTCGAATGTAACTGCTCATATAGTAGCAGGCAGCATGCCAGTCGTCAATAGGGAATTTTCGGTAATTGTGCAGATACATGATACAAGGCTACTTAAGCGGAGTCCGGAGTCTGATCGCCCTCAGAAAAGGGGGTAAGGAGGCCCTCAAAGGGCCTCCAATGCCTCCAGCTTCTTCGGTTTTTACATAGGTGTTTCTGCGGTATCCTGACTCGCTACCTCGGCCATTCCGAAAAGGCGCGCAGCGCCTGAAGTGTATGCCGTTGATAAGACAGGAGTTAGTCCGAAAAACCTGCCATCCAATCTCTGTGTATCCATTTGTCGCATTCGCTGTCTCAGTGTCTGCCAATTTGAACAGAAACGCTGCAAGCCGCATTTTCATGGGTGTTTCTCCGGGCAGATTCTCAGGATTCCCCGCAAAAAGAGAGGGGAGTGTTCAATTCTATGAACACTCCCCGGTACAATTTGCAGTTCAGGTGATAAACCGTCAGATTTTTGCCTTCAGTTCAGCCACCATGTCGGTCTTTTCCCAAGTAAAACTGTCCGCCTTGCGGCCGAAGTGACCGTAGGCTGCCGTGGGCAGATAGATTGGCCGGCGAAGATCGAGGCGCTCGATGATGGCTGCGGGACGCAGGTCAAAGATCTCTTCCACCACTTCCGTGATCCGCAAGGGATCCACTTGGCTGGTGCCGAAGGTGTCCACTGAAATCGAGACCGGCCGGGCCACGCCGATTGCATAGGCCACCTGCACCTCGCAGCGCTCGGCCAGACCTGCCGCGACGATATTCTTGGCCACCCAGCGCGTGGCGTAGGCGGCGCTGCGGTCGACCTTGCTCGGATCCTTGCCCGAGAAGGCTCCGCCACCGTGACGGCCCATGCCGCCATAGGTGTCGGCGATGATCTTCCGACCCGTCAGACCGCAGTCCCCGTGGGGGCCGCCCACCACGAAACGTCCGGTGGGATTGACGTGGCAAACCAGTTTTCCGTCCACGAATTCGGCCGGCAGAACTGGCATGATCACCTTCTCAATGATCTCCTGCTTGGCCGACTCCATCACATCGCCTTTGCCGCCGTCCTCGCAGATCGACTCGTCGTGCTGGGTCGAGATCACGACGGTGCTGATCCGGACGGGCTTATTGTCGGTGCCGTACTCGACCGTCACCTGGCTCTTGGAGTCGGGCCGCACATAGGGCAGCGTGCCATCCTTGCGAAGGTTGGCCAGACGCTGCACGAGCCGCTGGGCCATTTGAATCGGCAGGGGCATCAGTTCGGGAGTCTCATCGCAGGCATATCCGAACATCATGCCCTGGTCGCCGGCGCCCTGTTCCTTGCTGTCGCTGGCGGT
>JABMPG010000129.1 GCA_013203855.1 bacterium | reverse complement strand
GCCGGGGAGCGGCAGCGCTCGGAAAATCTGGAGGAAATCGTCTCCGTTCTCGACCTGACGAGGCAGCATGGGAAGGAGGAGGGAGTTGTCGGGGAGCGTTTCCAGATCATGCAGGATCTGGGATTCGAAGTTCTCCAGGTCCGGGGTATAGCGGTCGAGGGTCAGCGCCTCGACCAGACTTCTATCGATCCAGGCGCGCCAGTGGATCAGGGGAGCGCGGTGGGTGGCCGCGAGACCGACGTCGCTTGTGAGGAGTCCGATGACGCGCATTGAGGTTCGGGCCTTGAGTGCGCGGGCGCGGATATAGCGCAGGGCATTGTCCATCTGTTCGCTCTGCCATTCGCGCCAGCGCCGAACCATGCCTTTCTCCGACTCGAAATCGACGGAGATCGGATCGAACCCGAGATCCCGCAGGGTCGCATCCCGACAGGCGTCGCAGTAGCAGTACGGCACGTAGTCGTTGTCATCGGTGAGATAGAAAGGATAGTGTCGGAGGTCGAGGACGAGGCCGTGAATCGGGTATTCCTCGAGGAGGACGTGAAGCATGCTACTGAGAAAGCGGCGATAGTCGCGATTTACCGGACAGTAGAACATTTCGCCCTTCTGGGTATCCTCCGCCCGGCGTTTCTTGCGCTTGGGGTGGCGTTTGGCTTCCCAGTCGGGGTAGCGGCGGAGGATGGCGCTCGTGTGTCGGTGCGCCAGGCGCTGGACGACGTAAGGTTCGTGAGACACGAGAACCTCGAAGCCCCTCTTCGATGCGACTTCGAAAGCGATCTCGAAGGGATTCCATTTGCGAAATTTCGGATGCTGGCGACGAAGCCCGTAATCCGCCCAGACCTGGGAAAAGAAGATGGGGTATCCCTCAAAGACGCCGGGAAGAACGACGGCGTTCCAGCCGCAGTCCGCCAGGCAGTGGAGGGCGCGCTTCAGGTCTTCGGGGGCGAAAACTCGCGACACCTCGAGCTTGGCCATGCGGGTCATGGGCGTTCGAGTCTCACGGTCCAGTACGGGCGCCTCAAGCGGGCGAGTTTCCGGAACCGGTTTTTCCGGCGACATGGCTTCTCCTTTGATCGGCAGACATCCTCCTGCTCGTCCAGCACATGATAGGACCCCGGTTGCCGGCAATAAAGGTTTTTGTGAAGCAATCCCCTTCTTGCGTGCCGTCCCTCTTTTGAGTAGGCTCTTCCTTGCCGATTCCGGCACTGGAGGGCGCATGCTGTTTCACCGGTTTCTGGATCTTCTTGTCAGCCCCGAGTCCCATGAACCTCTCGCCTATGACGAGGGGGAAGAGTGTCTGCGAGCGCCGGACGGGCGGACCTATTCAGTCCGGAACGGAGTCCCGATCCTTTTGACATCCGAGGATCGAGCCGAGTTCGAGCGAATTCTCAGCCATGAGGGCAAGGCGATGGTCGAGGAGTATGGGCAGGATCAGGCCTCAGCGGCGGAGGCCGCCTACTATCCCCCTACGATTGTTCCCTATGAAATCGTTGACGCCATCTATGATCGAAAGGGCGATGCCACCCGCATTCTCAGCGTCGGGGGTGGACCCACCCGCAACAGCCCAAAGGAGATTAACCTGAACCTGGGACTTTTCCCCGACGTCGACCTGGTCGGGAACGCCATGCGCCTGCCCTTTCGGACTGGCTCGGTGGACGGCATTTGGTGCAACGCGGTGCTGGAACACGTGGCCGATGCCTCATCTGCCGTGCGCGAGATGGTGCGCGTTCTAGAACCCGGAGGCTCGGTTATTGTTCTTGTCCCTTTTTTGCAGCCCATGCACGCCTACCCGCAGGATTTCAATCGCTACACGGCCGAAGGGCTGGCCTACCTGATGCGGGACCTGAAGATTGTGGCGAAGGGCCAGTCCGTCGGGCCCTCCTGGACCGTGCTCGAGATTATCACTCGTTACCTGGATGGCCCGGGGATGACGGCCATCCCCCGCTGGGTGCGGGGTCTGACCCGCCGTACACTCATCCCGGCCCTTCGGCGTTCGGTTCAGAAGAAGAACGACTGGACTGGTAGGCCGGAGGATGAAGTCATGCCGAGTCTGGTCTACTGCATCGGCAGGAAAGCCTGATACGGCGGATTTATACGGGGTTTGCCATCTCCAAGAGATAGAAAAAGGGCGGCGCGAGGGTTTCTCGCGCCGCCTGATTCATTTGCGGCTTCGCCTTTGATCCTTCAGGGCCTCAGTCATAGAGTGTGATGTCGGTGAAGACGCCCGTGCAGAGTTGGTTGACGTTGTTGGCCGAGATGGCGAGGCCGACGTAGACCTGGTTGTTCATGCTGACTGTGTGACTGCTGCCGACCTGGGTCCAGTTTTCGCCATCGGCCGAGGTGTAACCGGTGAAGGTGTCACCGACCCGCACGACCTTGACCCACAACGGCGCCGACCCGCTGCCGGTTTCCTGTGAAGTGCTTCCGTCGGTGGTCGAACGCCAGAGGTTGCGGGTTCCAGTGGAGTAGTTGACGACGGTGGAGAATTCCTTGGCGCCGCCGTCAAGGCTTTCGCGGAACATGATGCCAGCCTTGGCGTAGATACTCGTGTTCTCCTGCGAGACTACCCGCGCGACGAGGATCGAGTCACCATGAGCGAAGGCGTAGAAGTAGTAGCATTCATCGTTAGCATAGTAGATGTTGCTGCCGGC
>JABMPG010000128.1 GCA_013203855.1 bacterium | reverse complement strand
GTGTGCGAAACCCAGCGGCCCCAGTATCCCAACTCCAACATCGGGCTGGACCTGGCCATTCCCATGGTCTCATACTGCTACGCGTACAGCCTGCTTTACGACGGTTTTGCCCTGTCTGAGCGGGCGGATATCGAGCGCTGGGTGCGGGACATGGCGGGGAAGATCCGCTTCGGGCACGAAGCGTGGATCCAAGCCAATTATTTCGGTGGACAGGACTTCAACAACCATCTTTCGGCCCATGTTATGGCGCTGGCCATCATCGGCTATACGCTGCGGGACCAAGCGATGATCGACTATGCGATCGATAGTCCGGACAATCCGCGTGACTGGGGAGAGATGGTCGATGGTGCGATCCTGATGCCGACGCAGCCCCAGGCCACGCACGGCCCCGGCGCGCAGTGGGATCAGAAGGAGATTGAGGCGGGGGAGATCTACGACCGTACGCGCATTTCCCAGGGCAAAGGGCTGGGCTATTCTCTGGTTAACCTGAAAGACCTGACCTTCACCGCTGAGGTGGCCCGCAACAATGGCCTGGACCTGTACAGCCACACCGGTCCCTATGGGGAGAATCTGAAGGTGTCCTACGATTACTTCTCGAACTATGTGATCGCTAAAGACCCCTCGGCACTGGCGGGTGGCTACTATACGGAAGAGACCACGGCCCCCGGGGAGGCCGTCGCACTCTATGAGATGGTTTATCGAGTCTGGCCGGACGATCCGAAAATCGAAGCCGTCCTGCGCTCGTGCGACCGGGTGGTGGATCAGCACGCCTTTTTGGGGTGGACGGTCGTGCTCACCCATGGGATGCCAGTTGAATGAGGGTCTATGATTTCAAGTTTGGAGTGTTCTCTTTGGCGGAAGAGCCCTCTCAAGGAGAATCTGGACGCATGGCGCATGCCTCCGGCACTCCAGAAACCGCTGCGAACACTGAATGCTGAACTTTGAGCCGCAAACTCTGAACCCCAGACATTTCCCCGTCCGAAGGAGAGATTCATGACTGACCGTTACCCCCCCATCAATCCGAAGTGTCCTCATTTTTTGCACGGGGGCGATTACAATCCCGACCAGTGGCCGTCGGAGGTTTGGCAGGAAGACATGCGGCTGATGACGTTGGCCCACTGCAACGCCATGAGCGTGGGAATTTTTTCGTGGGCCCGTCTGGAGCCGAGTGAGGGCCAGTATGACTTCGAGTGGCTGGACCGGGTGATGGATCTTCTGGCCGAGAACGAGGCCTATGCGATTCTGGCGACGCCGAGCGGCGCGAAGCCTGCGTGGATGGCCGAGAAGTATCCCGAGGTCTTGCGCGTGCGGCCCGACCGGACTCGCAATCTGTGGGGCGGCCGGCACAACCACTGCCCGACCTCGCCGGTCTATCGCGAGAAGGTCCACGAGATCAACTTGCGTCTGGCCGAGCGATACAAGGAGCACCCCGCACTGCTGATCTGGCACATCTCGAACGAGTTCGGCGGCGATTGCCACTGCGACCTGTGTCGCGACGCCTTCCGCTACTGGTTGAAGGCGCGCTACGACAACGACCTGGACCGGCTTAACGAGAAATGGTGGTGCGCCTTCTGGAGCCATCTCTATTCCGACTGGTCCCAGATCATCCCGCCCTCGCCACTCGGCGATGAGCGGGTGCACGGGCTGAACCTGAACTGGAAACGGTTCGTCACCGATCAGATGGCCGATTTCTACCGACACGAGATCCGACCCCTGCGCGAGATCACGCCGGGCGTGCCAGTGACGACCAACCTGATGGGGACCTATCCCGGCCTGAACTACTGGAAGTTCGCCCCGGATATGGACGTGATCTCGTGGGACAGCTATCCGTCGTGGCATCGCGAGGCCGTGGGGATTGAGGACCGGCAGATGGCCGTCAACGTCTCGTTCACCCATGACCTGAACCGGTCTCTGAAGCGGGGGCAGCCTTTCATGCTGATGGAGAGCACGCCGAGCATGACGAACTGGCAGGCGGTGGCGAAGCTCAAGCGGCCGGGTATGCACCAGCTCGCGTCGCTGCAGGCGGTGGCCCATGGCTCGGATACGATCCAGTATTTCCAATGGCGCAAGAGCCGCGGTTCGAGCGAGAAATTTCACGGCGCCGTCGTTGATCACGTGGGGCACGAGAACACGCGCGTGTTCCGGGACGTGGCTCGTATCGGGGAGACCTTGGAGAAGATGGACTGCGTCATCGGTGCGAAGACGCTGGCTCCGGTTGCCTTGCTCTACGACTGGGAAAACCGGTGGGCCATCGAAGACGCCAAGGGGCCGCGCGTCGAGAAGAAGGACTATCAGACGACCTGCGAGCGGCACTACGCGCCCTTCTGGGAGCGCGGCATCGCCGTGGACGTATTGGACATGGACGAGGATTTCGCGGGATATCGGGTTCTGGTCGCCCCCATGCTCTACATGGTGCGGCCCGGCGTGGCCGAGCGCATCGAGGAGTTCGTGAAGAACGGCGGCGTCTTCGTGGCGACCTACTGGTCGGGAATCGTGGATGAGGACGATTCGTGCTTCCTGAACGGCTTTCCCGGCCCCCTGCGCGGCGTACTGGGCATCTGGTCCGAGGAGATCGATGCTCTCTACGATGGCGAGGAGAATGGGATCGCCATGGAAAAGGGCAACGATCTTGGGCTCAAGGGGCCCTATAGTGCCCAGATTCTGTGCGATCTGATCCATGCGGAGACCGCCGAGGTGCTTGCGACTTACCAGGACGACTTCTACGCGGGTCGGCCTGCACTGACGGCCCATTCCGCGGGCAAGGGCAAGGCCTACTATGTCGCTTTCCGGAGCGAGGACGCCTTCCTGGACGATTTCTACGGCCGCATTGCCGACGACCTCGCCCTGCCCCGGGCCCTCGACATCGATCTGCCCGAAGGTGTCACGGTCCAGGCCCGGACCGATGGGGAGAGCCGCTACGTGTTTCTTCTCAATTTCAGCGCCAAGGAACAGACGGTCGACCTGGGCAAGATCGAAGCGCACGATATGGAGTCCGGGAAGAACGCCTCCGGGAAGATCCGGCTCGAGAAGAACGGGTCAAGGATTCTGAAAGTGAACGAATAAGAAGCCGAAAGCCAGGAGCACAACGAACTGGACGCCTTGCGGGGGTTGTGGGAAGATTCGCATCTGGGGTGAATCCCCCCCCATCCCGTCGATCGGCGCGTCATGAAACTTTCCATCGTCATCCCCATCTATAACGAAGAGGTTCTTCTCGAGCGGGTGCTCGAACGGGTGCGTGCCCTGCCCATCGAGAAGGAACTGATCCTGGTGGACGACCATTCAACGGACCGCACGCCCGAAATCCTTGCCCGGGAGGCCAGCAACCCCGACACCCGCGTTCTGCGCCACGAGAAGAACCAAGGCAAGGGCCGCGCCATCCGCACCGGACTTGAACACGCCACCGGCGATATCGTCATCATTCAGGACGCAGACCTTGAGTACCGGCCCGAGGAGATCCTCGACGTGATCCGGCCTATCGTCGAGGGGCAGACGAACGTCTCCTACGGCTCGCGGTTTCGCGGGCGCATCGTGGGCATGCGTCCGGCCAACCGCATGGCCAACAGACTCTTGGCTTGGTTCGTCAGCATCCTCTTCCTCCACCACATCACCGACGAGGCCACCGCCTACAAGGCCT
>JABMPG010000127.1 GCA_013203855.1 bacterium | reverse complement strand
GTGTGTGCTCGCATGCCCCTCCTCGTCAATCTCACACTCGCCGCCATCGTCGCCTGGATTCTGTCCGATCACTGGCTCCCTCTCGGACCCGAAAAAGGCCCGATCCGCAATTACCTCTTCGTCGCAGTTCTCATCGGAGGGCTCCTCTTCATCGTTTTCCTTTTTCTCCGAATCTACACGACCCTTCTCGGCTGGTGTCTCCGCAACCGCCCCCTCTTCCTCGGAGTCATCCTCGCCATCGTGATCACCGGCATGACGATATGGCTCGGATTTGACAAAACCTTCGGCTGGCTCCCCGTCCAGGTCCGCACCCTCCGCCCCGTCGCCGCCGTCTCTCACAAGTTCCCCGGCCTCGGAAAAGAATTCATGCCTCCCCTCGACGAAGGCTCATTCCTTTTCATGCCCACCACCATGCCCCACGCCTCCATCGGCGAAGCCCTCGACATCGTCAGCAAACAGGACATGGCCCTCACTCAGATTCCCGAGGTCGAATCCGCCGTCGGCAAGATCGGCCGCGCCGACACGCCCCTCGACCCCGCGCCGATCTCCATGATCGAAACCGTCATCAATTACAGGGCACAATACCTCGCCGACCAACAAGGCCACCGCCTGAACTTCACATTCGACCCCGAAGAAACCGACTACTACCGAAGCGCTGCAGGCGATCCCCAGCCCGCCCCCGACGGCGAACCCTACATCGTCCAGGGCAAGTTCCTGCGCGACGACCAGGCCAACCTTATCCCCGATGACAACGGCGTGCCCTTCCGACTCTGGCGGCCCGCCCTCGACCCCGCACTCAACCCCGACCGAGAAGCCTGGGCGGGGATTCAGAAGCCCGACGACATCTGGAACGCGATCCTCGACGCCGCCGAAATCCCCGGCGCCACTTCCGCCCCTCGACTCCAGCCCATCGCCGCCCGCATCGTCATGCTCCAGAGCGGCATGCGTGCCCCCATGGGAATCAAAGTCAAAGGCCCCGACCTCGAAACCATCGAAAAAGTCGGCCTCCAACTCGAACAATATCTCAGAGAAGTCCCCTCCATCGAACCGGCCGCCGTCTTCGCCGACCGCATCGTCGGCAAGCCCTATCTCGAAATCCACATCGATCGACAGGCCATCGCCCGATACGGAATCATGCTGGAGGAGGTCCAGAACGTCATCGAAGTCGCCGTCGGAGGAATGATCATCGGCCACACCATCGAAGGCCGGGAACGCTACCCCTTCCGCGTCCGCTACATGCGAGAACTACGCGACACCATCGAATCCCTCGACAAAATCCTCGTCCCCGGACCCGACAAACTCCAGATACCCCTCAGCCAGCTCGCCACCATCGAATACACCCGAGGCCCCCAAGCCATCAAAAGCGAAGACACCTTCCTCGTCGGCTACGTCCTCTTCGACAAAAAGCCCAACTACGCCGAAGTGGACGTCATCGAGAACGCCCAGGCCTACCTCGACTCCAAAATCGCAGCCGGCGAATTCGAACTCCCCGCTGGCATCAGCTACACCTTCGCCGGAAACTACGAGAACCAGATCCGCGCCGCAAAACGCCTCAGCGTCGTGCTCCCCCTGGCCCTCTTCATCATCTTCCTTATCCTCTATCTCCAATTCCGCGCCGTCTCCACCACCGCCCTCGTCTTCTCCGGAATCATCGTCGCCTGGTCCGGAGGCTTCCTCCTCATCTGGCTCTACGCCCAGCCCTGGTTCCTCGATTTCGCCATCTTCGGAACAAACATGCGCGACCTCTTCCAGGTCCACCCCATCAACCTCAGCGTCGCTGTCTGGGTCGGATTCCTCGCACTCTTCGGAATCGCATCCGACGACGGCGTCATCATGGCGACCTACCTCGACCAGACCTTCGCGCGAAACAATCCCTCGACCATCGAAGAAATCCGAGCCGCAACCATCGAAGCCGGCCAGCGCCGAGTCCGCCCCTGCCTCATGACCATCGCCACCACCATCCTCGCACTCATCCCCATACTCACCTCAACCGGACGCGGCTCCGACATCATGGTCCCCATGGCCATCCCCACCTTCGGAGGAATGCTCATCGTCATAGTCAGCATCTTCCTCGTTCCCGTCCTCTACGCCTCCATCCAGGAATGGAAACTCAAATTCGCCGCACCCACTGTATAGCCGGCTTCAGCCGGGCTTGATGCCCTCGCCCCGATTTTTGTCAATCTCCGGATGCCCCAGAAGGGCAGGAATGGCTAACCCCCGAACTCCAAACTCGAAACCCGCCTACCCCAACATCTCAATCAATCCGGCCTCATCAATCACCTGAACATCCAGATCCTTAGCCTTCGCGAGCTTCGAACCCGCCTTCTCCCCCGCCACCACATAATCCGTCTTCTTCGAAACCGAACCCGACGTCTTC
>JABMPG010000126.1 GCA_013203855.1 bacterium | reverse complement strand
GTCCCGCGCTCGACCCTTCCCAGACGATCCAGGGCTCCGACACGCGCATTTTGAGATTGTCCTCCGGAGAGCGAACCTTTAGAGCCAAGTGTCGCGTAGCCGGCTTTCCGCCCGATTCTGCGATAAGTTGGACAGTCATGAAGTAGAGGCCCGGCTTCACCTCCTCCGTGCTCAGACGCACCTCTATCACATCGTTGCCCGAGTTCGAATCCACCTCCCTGTTGTTCAGCACCAGAGGCGAGCCCTCATCCGAGAGCGAGGCGCTCTGCAGTTCCTCGTCATAGTCGAAACCCGGCAAAGCGTCTTCCTTCGCCAGGTGGAGTGGCACGCGCACGCTCAGGCCCTGGACGTCCGGCTCAGTCGCTTTCATGTAGAGAACAGCCGTCTCCCCAGGCTTCACGACCGCCGGACGAAGCTCACAAATCTCGAACTGAGTCGGAGATTCCACTTCCATGTTGACTAGACGCACCTGATCGTCGCCGATCACCACCGCGAAACTGGCCTGATCCGCCGTGTAGCCGCCCACCTTCTCCAAACTGTTGTGCGCGAAGACCGCCAGATTATAGCGCCCCGGTTTCCAGCCCTCGGTGCTCAGGCGCGTCCGGAACGTATGGGTCGCAGGTGCGTCGTCCAGGCTACCGTTCTCTCTCAGTTGAATGTCGTCATCCGCTGACAGAAAGGCAAACTTCCGGGCGCTCTCGTAGTGATCCAGAACGGGCGGAACATCCGCCTTCTCCATCGGATCGACTGTCCTGATGATGTAAGTCACCATCCCCGCATCCTCTTCAATCACCCGGACGCCCACATCGAAAGCGTCGCCCGGCTTCATGGACACAGACTTCTCGTCCGCTGGCCGAAGAATGAACTCTTCGATCGTGATGCTTCCGGCCATCGCCGATCCAACCAGCATGATAAGCATTCCAATAACAAGATAGATTTGTCCGTACGATTTCATGATCATGCCAAGTCTGCCTTTCGAATTCCTGAAAATGTGTGAACAACCGCGACCGACGAAAGTGCGGGCCAATACCGCCCCCGAGGGGTGGAACTGCGAGACTGAGGGCGCCCCGAAGGGGTTCCCGAAGAGCCCAACCTTTGATTCTAAAGTGGCCTCCTTTTAGTCTTCTTCTATTCGTAGGTTTCCCACTCCCCCGCGTCCGCGGGAAACGGATAGCCCAAAGACCAGTGCGTGCCGGCAATATGCGTCACGGCATCCGCGGCGGTGAAATAATAAATCGTGAAGAACTGCCCCCGAGAGGTTTCAACGGTGATCGGGTACCCCAGATTGCTACCCCCGTTCGCGCCGTCCCGCCGCAGGACAATCAGATTGTCGATATCCCAGGTCCGGCCGTGGTCGCGGCTCACTACCACATGAACTCCCATCGGGGTGCGCCGGTACCCATAGGAACAGATAACATCCCCCGCCGAACTGACCAGCAGGTGTGCCGGGTAGCCCCACATGGGGGTCTGCTCCGGCATGGACCAGGTCAGACCATTGTCGCTTGAGCGCGCCATATAGAGGTACCCGTGCTCCTCGGCCGACAGAGAGGGATCGTTCCGCATCATGGCGAGAATGTCGCCGTTGGGCATCTTCGCCAGCGCCGTTTCCCCAAACGATACCTTCTGCTCAAGATCCCGCCCGATATTCACAAAATCCCACGTCACCCCGTTGTCATCCGTCCGGAGCACGAAAGCCTCATAGTAAGCCACATAGGCAGTCGGCCGCCCATACACCGCGCTTAGGACGACCTCATCGCTGACCCGCAGATACGAACACGGCGCGCTGAAGGTCATCAGAAGCCCCAGCGGCGGAAGAATCCCGTCGAGATCCGTCGTCGTCCAGCTCTGCCCGCCGTTGGTGGACCGCTGCGCATACGCCCCCTCCGCATAGGCCACCTGGTCGCCCACATCCCGCACTTCCAGACCCCGCGCTTCGAGAATCGGTCTCTGATCTGGAGTGGTATAGCGCCAACCTCGCGCATTTGCGCGAACCATCACCCCGCTCGAATCGGCATACGCCGGGCACACATAGTTCCCGGTCGTCTCCTGCCAGTGATAGCCCCCGTCATACGAGAACATCCGCTTGCTCGTGCCATCCGGAGTGATATGGCTGCTTGTGACCTTGCGGGTGAACGAGGCGAACAGGAAAGGCGGATCGCCCGGAATTTCATAGAGCGACGGGAAGGCCGAGTAGTAATCGGGATCCTTGTGGACGAGGGTGTTAATAGCCCCCTCGGGAGGATAGAAGGGGAAAACCGTATATCGCACGAAATCCCAGTAGGCGTCGCTCGTCGGACCGCTGGACTGAGAGCCGAACCGGATTGTGTTTCGCCCGTCCGTCGACGGCGACGTGAAATTGTCCGATCCGTCGATCACCAGATTGCCATCGGCATAGAGGAAGAAATCCGTCTCTTCCGCCTCGAAGCGATAGGTGTGAAAATCGTCGGTCGTATCCATCGCATAGGTTCGGGCCGAGCGATGGGTCTCGATCCGATCCGGAAACAACGTGAAGACCTCCTCGTACACGCCGTTCGCCACCAGAACGGAAACACCGCCCTGTCCGGAGCATGTCACCGTCCGCACCCGGGCCTCCGCAACCTGGCGATTGACCAGATAGCCCGCGCCCCAACTCATCGTCGCCGATGCGAGCGCGCCCGTGACCGATCCGCCGTCCACTATGTGCAAATAGCCCTCAGGCGTGATCGTCATCGTACAGCTCGTCCCGAGACTCACACCCCACGAGTCAGCCGCATCGCTCGGCAAGACCGAGCCGTCATACTCAAGTTCCCATTTCTCGGCGCCCTGCGAGGCCGACAGAACCGCAACAATGCAAAACCCCGCCAGCATAACCCTCAGGCAAGAACGATTCATTTTCTGCCAATCCTCGAGGGGGCGTCATCAGGTCCAAACTCGACTAGCGCCCCCTCTCCCCTCATGCAGCAAAAAGGATCACGCGGGTGCCTTCATCAGATCCGTCGTCGGCGATGGCTCCACCGGAATCGTCCACAGATTCGTATTCTTCGAATACTCGCGGTGCGCGGTGAGCACATCCTTCTTTTTCTGGTGCTCGGTAAGCGGGAACAGGGAATGAATTTCCTTGCGGTCACGGGTATAAGCCTCGGCAAATGACACGCCCGCCAGCGAACCCCAGTGCCCGTTATGTCCCATCACCGTCTTCCGACAGTACTCTCCCTCGTAGCCCTGGCTGACAAACTGGTCCATGGCACGCACCTTTTTGGACACCACCGGGGTGATGTCAATGTAGAGGTCATTGACGATGCCGAAGCCCTGGCTTGCACCGACCGACACAAAGAAGGTCTGGAGAATGTGGTGAGCCCCCTTCTTGTCCAGGTTCGACAGGCGCTGGCTCGCGAGAGTTCCGGCCGCCACGGCGATCTGCCCCGCCAGTTCGTGGGGGCTACCGATCCCGGAACCGAGGCCCATGTGATGCGCCACCAGGATGTGGGGGCGAATTGTCTCCATCATCTCCGCCACATGACTGATGATCTCGTCGTGGACGGTCATCATGTTGTCTTCGTAGTCGAGATAATGCACCTTGTCGATCCCCAGAATCTCGGCGGCCCGGTCCATCTCGGCATGCTTGATTGCCAGAACCCGGTCCCGGCCCGCATCGGCGATGCCTTTCTGCTGTTCGCCCTCGGACTTGCGGCTTTCCTCCACGTAGATGTTGGGGTGAATCCGCCCGCCATGGGTCAGGATCACCACCTCGACCGCGTCGCCGTTCTCCGCATGCCGGGCCAGAGCCCCGCCCGCTTCGGTCACCATGTCCGCAGGATGCGCGAACACGCCCAGAATCCTCAGTTTGTCAGTCATGCCATTACTCCCTTTCTCTATGATTTGTCACGGTTTGAACCAACCGCGATCTCTTCCTCGTCAAAACGCGTGCTGACTTCAGTCCTGTCCCTCTTCGGGAACACCAGGCTCACCACAACGCTCAAAACCAGCGCCGAGACCAGACCCGGAAGTCCCACCCAGGCAAAACTGATCCGCTCAGCGGCATCGACATTAAAGTAAAGCACGTAAGGCATCACCAGATTGAGCGTCACGCCCACGACCATGCCCGTCAAAACACCCATCGAAGTGGCCCACTTCGTCGTCACGCCCAGGAAGAAGACCACGAACAAGACTCCCCAAATCGAGCTGAGAATGGCCCCAACCTCCAGAACCGTCGAATGAATGCCCCCGGTGAGAAAGGACAGCGCCAGAGCCATCAGGACGATCGTCACCCCCCAGGTGGCCGACATCAGGCGGCCCATGAAAAGCTGCTTTTGTTCCAGGTTCGATGCCAATCGGTACCGTTGCAGGATATCCTTGTTCAGGACCGTGGAAAGACTATTCACAGTGCTGTCAACCGTGCTCATCAGGGCGGCCAGCAACGCCGCGACAAGAAGTCCCGGAAACGGAGGCGGCAGCTCCGTCTTGATGAAATATCCCAGCACCTGATCCGCCTGAATACCTTCAGGCAGGACGGACGCGCCGGTCCGGTAGAACTGGTAGAGCCCCAGACCCACAAAGTAAAAAATCGTCATCGCCAGAATACCCAACGCCGCCTTCAGATAAAGCGACTTCTTGGCCTCCGCAAAACCCTTGCCCGACAGAAGCCGCTGCACAGCCAACTGATCCGTGCTCACGTTCGTTGCCGGCGACGTGATGATCGCCAGAAGGAACAGCCACACCGTGTATCGAATATACGGATTAAACGAATAGAACTCCGGCTCGGCCATCTTGTTGAAGAAATGCTGATTCTCATGGGCATACTGGAAGATGGCGAAAACATCGAAATCGACAAAGGCAAGGAGCTTCCCGATCACGCCAATCAACCCCAGAAAAAGCACAGCGCTCTGGAACACGTCGGTGAACATCACCGCCCGCATCCCGCCAATAGTCGTGTAAACGATAGTGATGAGTCCTACTATCAGAATCGTCGTCCATTCTGGCCATCCCACGAAAGCATCCATCAGTTTCGAAGCGGCATACAGCACCGTGGCCCCGTACAGAAGACGCGCGATCATGAAGGATATGCTACCCCCTAGCCGCACCCAGCCATTGAATCGCCGCTCGAGGTACTCATAGGCCGTGAAAATCTTCTGCTGATAGAAGTACTTCAAGAAGACTATGATGGCGATGGGAAGCCCGAGAAGAAACGCAACCGAGCCCAGATAGAGCAACGCGCCATTCTTGTAGGCCTCGCCGGGCACCGCCACAAAGGAGATCGTGCTGAACAAAGTGGCAAACAGCGAAATCGCCACCACCACCCAGTGCATGCTCCGCCCGGCCAGAAAGTAGTCTTCCGTATTCTTTTGCCCCTTGCGGACGTGCCACGCCATCACCACCACGATCACCAGGTAAAGCAGAATCACCCCGCTATCCCAAGGGTTCAGTTGGAGGAGTGATTGGGTCTCGTTCGAATCCATGCTATTCCCCCTTGCCGTTCGTTCGGTCCTTTGTGGCCACAAGCGCTCCCGAAGGCCGCAAGTCCTGGAACTGGCTATGCACCTGCTCCAGGCCCTTGCGGACCAGACCGATCACCGAAGTTGTCGTAATGAAACGGGCACCCAGATCCACTAGGTGTTGCGTGTTTTCCAGCGTGCCCCCCGGAGCCCCCCACCATTTCCCATGTCGCGCCGCCGCCTTGGCCACCTTCTCATACGCTTCCATCACCGGCGCGCACTTCCCATTCCCTGGAAAGCCGTAACTCTGGGAAAGATCGCCAGGGCCTACGAACAGGATGTCGATCCCCGGCTGAGCCGCGATCTCCTCGATCTCGTCCACCGCCTCCCGATCCTCGATCTGGATCAGCAGGAAAGTCTCGCGGTTCGACCACTCCATGTAATCCCGAACGGGGATCCGCCCATACTCGGCCAGTGGCTCGATGCCATCCAGCCCGCGCAGGCCAACAGGACTGAAGCGCGCATCGCGAACGATGCTCGCCGCGTCCTCTTTTCCCATGCAATGGGGAACCATGATTCCCGTGCCCCCCATCTCATAGCCGCGGAAGCAGCCGTGCCGACCCTCACGCCGGACCCGCACCATCGGCTCCATATCCGTCGCCCGGCAGGCCTGACACATCGCCACCACCTGGTCATCGCTGTAGTTCTGATGCTCCATATCGATCCAGAGAAAATCGAATCCCGTCAAACCCATCAACTCTACCAGTTGAGGCGATGCCACCGGAGTGCAGCTGATCCCGATCACCACCTCATCGTTCCGAAGTTTGGCCAACACCCGATTCCTGCGATCAATCCCGTGTCCTTGCATTGCTAACTCCCACTGTTTGAATTTTCGTCGTCAGACGAATTGAACACTTCCAGATTCTCGAAAATGACCGAACTCCCGTCCCCAGCCTCCAAACCCGAATGCAAATAGGTCCGAAGTCCAACTCCACCACCCTCCGGCAGCGAAGTATCCCGCACGGAACACGCGGCAAGGTCCCGAGCCGGATCGTCTTCCGAACTTATCGACGCTCCGACAGTCTCCCCCTGAACCCACGCCCGGAAACGATAGGCCTCCCCCGCGCGCAGCCCCTTTCCCGGGATCAGACAGGCCGCCAGTTTCATCGGCGCGGGCGTAAAAGCATACAAGTGCAGTTCGTCCCACGTCCCCGGCCCCTCGACATCCGCATAGATCCGCGCCAGATAGTAACGCATCTGGGCCACGTCGTCCATCGGCTGGAGGCGCAACATAATACCGGGACCCTTGCCGGACCCCGACTCGGAAAAACGGAGAACCGTCTCCACCCGCGCATCCGTCAGGTCCGGCACGTCCCTCACTCGAACATAACTCACCCGCCCGTCCCGCCCCCGCGAAGCATCCGTAAAGGTCGCGAGGCGGGCAGGGGCTGTTCCGATGGATGGCAGCTGCCATTCCGCGCCGGTGGTCATCAGGTCCATGTGGTCAGGCCAAAACAGATCCCGGTTCCCCACTCCCTCCCATTCACCCTGATACAACGGGGGCGAAACCGGAAATGGACGGACACAGCCAAGCAATAGCAGCACAGGCGCAAGAAAAAGTAGGCGGTACATGAAAGACTCCTGGAGGAATCACCGGAAACTGGTGTGGAAGGGAATCGCCACCAGATCTGCATTGAGGCGATTCCCGAAAAAACACGCGGAGAAAGAACGCGTCCTCAATCCATCCGCCAGATCTCGCCCTGGCTGGCCGTCCCATTCGTGGGATCGTAGGCGGGAACCAAACCTTTGACGTACATCTCGGCGCGTTCGCCCGTGTTGTCCCCGATGATCGTCGTCGCTTGCGCTTGCCACATCTTGTCCGGGCCCGGGCTGACAAGGAGGAAAGACACCGACCGCGACTGACCGTTCACAATGAAGTTCCGCGGCGACAGCCAGCCATAGCTGGCGGCAAACCCCCCGGCCTGCCAGGACTGCGCAAAATTCCCGTCCGCCAGCGCCCCCTGAAGAGAAAGGCAAACGTACCCAGCCTTGTCCAATGAGTCATGGCTCTCTCCGAAAGCCCCGAAAGGGTCGGGATAGTTGATCGTATCCAGATAAGCCACGGGGGTAGTCAAAAGCGTGGCGGTGTGATATTGCCCGGCCAAGGAATGATTCGCGTCGCCCCGCACATGATAGAACAGATACGCGTTGTACATATAGGCATTGTTGGCGGCATAGTTGGATGGATCGTAGAGAAAAGGCGTCTTGTTGTGGTCCACCATGTACGGCATGATGGCCCCGCCTGCAATCGTCCTCAGATCGCTATGAACCCGACTGATCTTCGCGCGCGTCTGCGCCTCCAGAAAATTTGGCACCGCAATGGCGGCCAGAATGGCGATGATCGCGACCACAATCAGTAACTCGATAAGGGTAAAAGCACTCTTCTTGAACATGTTTATCTCCTTTGCGCTACGCATGGCAGCGCCCTCTCAAGATCACTGGCGGGGCAAAACCAGCCTGTCTGTGAAGTGAACTACCGGAAAAACCTATTCGAACCGCCAGATCTCACCGGCGCTGTTCGTTCCATTGGTCGGATCGTACGTAGGCACCCGGCCTTCCACATACGCCGGGGCCTCGTCCCCACCGGTCGAGCCACTGATAATTCCGGTGGGATGAACCTGCCACGATTTGTCCGGACCGCAACTCGCGAGATGAAAGTTGACCGAACGAGTCTGCCCATTGATCCGGAACATCTTCGGAGCAAGAACGTCATAGCTCGGCAGGTTCTTAAAGCAGTCCGTGACATACTTCCCATCGGCGAACGCCCCCTGCAACGACAGACAAACGTAGCCCGCCTTGTCCAGCGCCCCGTGGCTCTCCCCGAAAGTGTCGAAAGGATCCTCATAAGCGATCGTCTCGAGATACGCCACGGGTGAGGTAAGGCGAACCGCATGATGCCAGACTCCGGGGCTGGAGACCGGTGCATTCGGGTCGAAATGATGGTAGATAAAGGCGTTGTACATGTATGCGTTCGTCGAACTGTACTCCTCGTACAGGTAAGGCGTCTTGTTGTTGTCTACCATGTACGAATGAATCCCCAAGGCAACTGTGCGCAGGTCGTTATGCACCCGGCTGATCTTCGCCCGCGTCTGCGCCTCCAGAAAGTTGGGCACCGCGATCGCAGCGAGAATGGCAATAATTGCCACCACGATGAGCAACTCGATAAGCGTGAAACCAAACCGACGGTCCTTCATAATACCGTACCTCCCTCTGAGAAGTTTGAGTTCCGAAGCGGGCCAGCGCGGAAGAATATCGATAAAGAGAGCGAGAACACACAGGACCCGTCCGAACACAAACAATATACCGGTGTACCGGTACGGTTTGTCAACAAAAAAACAACCCCAAAATGTGATTTTCTTCAAATGGGGTATCCCCTTAAGTGATGTTGATACTACATCTTGTATCCTTGGGGTTTTGGCCCTCGGCAGTGCGCCACGATATCCTTGTAAGGCACGGCTTCGGCGGCCACGGCCTGCTGGAGC
>JABMPG010000125.1 GCA_013203855.1 bacterium | reverse complement strand
GCATGGGCGAGCGTCAGGTCATCGAGATTGCAGAACGGCTCAAGCGTCATCACGATGAAAGTCCGGACCAAGATCCCCGTGTCGCCCTCCGCGAGATCCCCGGCACCGTCGAGGTCCGTCCGGCCTCCGACCTCCAGGAAAAGGGCGTCCTGCTCTCCTCTTTTGAAGAAGTCGCCGACTCCCCCGAGAATTTCCTTCGATTCGCCATCGCCTTGGAGAAAGCCGTCGTTTCCCGCCCTCCATCCTCCGAACATCAGGCCGATTTCGGGTTGGCTATCCTCCAGGCGCACGGCAACCGCACCGTTATCGAATGGCCGCCCCATCCCCTGTCACCACGCGAACTCGACGATATCTACGCGCTGCCTTTTCGGCGCAAGGCACACCCTTCGTATCCCGACGGCATCCCTGCCCTCGCGGCTGTTCAGTTCTCCGTCGTGACCCACCGGGGCTGTTTCGGCGGGTGCACGTTCTGCGCCCTCGCCCTCCACCAGGGCAAGCATGTCGTCTCCCGCAACGAGGACGCGGTCCTCACCGAAATCCAGAACCTCACCCGCCATCCCGACTTCCGAGGAACCGTCCCCGATGTCGGCGGACCCTCGGCCAACATGTATGGCATGGAAGGGAAGGACCGCTCCACTTGCGACACCTGCCGCCGGGCGTCCTGTCTCTTCCCCGACCTTTGCCCTAATCTCAACGTCTCCCACGAACGCCAGGTCCGGCTCCTCCGGCGCGCCCTCGACACGCCCCAGGTTCGCCACCTCTTCATCGCCTCGGGAATCCGCTACGACCTCCTCCTGCCCCGCGAAAACTCGGGCATGTGCCCCGACGCCCAAGAGTATTTCCGCCTCCTCGTCGGCCGTCTTGTAGGTGGTCACCTCTCCGTCGCGCCCGAGCACGCCTCGGAAAAAGTCCTGCGCCTCATGCGCAAGCCCTCCTACGAGAGGTATGAACGCTTCCTCCGCCTTTTCCAGGAGGAGAGCACGCGGGCGGGCAAAGAACAGTACCTCATCCCCTACTTCATCGCCTCCTTTCCCGGCTCGACCGAAGCCGACATGCAGGAAGTGGCCTGCCACCTCCGCGAGGAAGGCCGAAAGCCCCAGCAGATCCAGGATTTCCTCCCAGGCCCCATGACGCTCGCTGCGGCCATGTACTACGCCGAACGCGAGCCGCGTCAGTTCCAGCCCATCCCCGTCGCCAAAGAGGCCCGACAGCGCCGCCGCCAGAGAGAAATCCTTCTCGGTGCCCCGACGTCTGCTGCACGAACGAGTACATATTCTCGCTCAAAACCCGGACCCCGTCCCTTCTCACCCGCCTCAAAGCACAAGCCGCGTCCCTCCTCTCCCACACCCCGAAAGAGGTCTCGCCGTTCCCACAAGACCTGAAATTGCGCCATTCGGCCCTAACTCAGGAGGCCGAACCCCCTTGAAAGCCGCGCTCCTCTCGCCTATAGTGCAACCATTGCTGAAACGCTTGAAAGACATGCTGGCCCCGCGTCCGCGTGTAGCGCGCACTTGAAAGGAGTCTCCCTCATGGAAAACTGCCTGCCTCTGCTCGGCGAGATGTTCCCTGATATGGCCGCCCAGACCACCAAAGGACCGGTCACCCTGCCCTCTGACTACAAAGGCAAATGGTTCGTCCTCTTCAGCCATCCTGCCGATTTCACGCCTGTCTGCACCACAGAATTCGTCGGGTTCCAGAGACGGGCCAACGAGTTCCGCGAGATGAACTGTGAACTCATCGGGCTGAGCATCGACCAAGTCTTCTCGCACATGAAATGGACGGAGTGGATCCGTCAGAACCTCGACGTGGAAATCGAATTTCCCATCATCGCCGACAGCGAAGGCAAGTTCGCCAGACGCCTCGGCTTGCTCCACCCGGGAAAGGGAACCAACACCGTCCGCGCTGTTTTCGTCGTCGACCCCCACGGCCGCGTCCGCCTCATGCTTTACTATCCCCAGGAACTCGGTCGGAACATCGATGAGATTCTGCGAATTGTCAAAGGGCTCCAGGTTTCAGACTCGAACCAAGTGGCCATTCCGGCCAACTGGCCCGAAAACGACCTCATCAAGGACCGTGTCATCATCCCGCCACCAACTGACGAAGCCTCAGCCGCGAAACGAAAGGATCAATACGAGGGATATGACTGGTGGTTCTGCCACCGCGAACTTTCTTAGGAGAGTCCCTCAGAAATCCTCGAGCCACGGTCCGCGCAACGGAAGACTCTCCACAAACTCCCGAGTCTGCTCGGCGTCTTTGAGCACCGGAATGCGCTGCCCGCGCGACCATAGGAGGGCTGACATGGCCGGACTCTGTGCCGCTCGCCACAGCGGAAAAGTCTTCTCCACCGGAACCGAGCCGCCCCGCGCCATCGCCAGAGCCCACGCGGACATGTTCTTCTTCGAGAGATCCGTTTCCCCTGCCCGCGTCTCGATGTGCCACGCAAAGGGCGGGGGATTCTTTTCGTTCATCAAGTCCACCAGATGGTAGGCCGGAGCGACACAGGACGCCGCCTGACCGGCAACGAACCGCTCCCACTGCGCCTCGGAAGCCACGGAGAGATCCACGGTCGCCTTCCCAAGATCGTCATTCACATACAGAACGAGCATTTCCACGCAGACCGGGATCCCCCACAGGCGCCCATTTTCCTCAAGAAGCCGCCACGCGGATTCGTAGATCTCCGACCGAGTGACGCCCGCCTCATCCAGGAGCCCGTCGACCTCCAGAAGAAAGCCCTGCTCCGAAAAGCGCAGCAAGGCCGTCGAGGGAAGAAGATACAGATCCGGGGGCATCTCCTCATCGACCAGATTCTGGACCCGTTCGTTGAAATCTTCAAGCCTGAGATAGACAAGCCACGCGTTCACTTCCGGATTCCGCAGATTATGCTGAATGATCAGCTCATCCATCACGCGTGCCAGAGGATCTGCCAGATCCATGATCGTCCAGATCGTGATCGCCGGCCCCTCTTTCGACTCAGGCTGGACGATCTCGGGCGTGATATTCTCCGTAACCGGCTTTTCCTCCTTGCAGGAGGAAGCCAGGAATGCGCAGGAGAGAAAGAGGCACAGACTGAAGCGAAGGGGCATGAATGGAATCTCGTTCTCCATTGTGTTCAAACGCCCCTCCTGTTTACAATATCTGGAGAAGGGAGTCAATCCCGCCCGCATTGAAAGAGGTTCAGATGCCAGACTTTCCACCGTGGGAAGATATACTTTCCACCGAGAAGCCAAAGCCCATCTCCGTTTCCGAACTGACCCGTACGATTCGCCGCCTTCTGGAAGTCGAGATCGGGGAGGTCGAAGTCGAAGGCGAGATCGGTTCGTGGACCATGTCCTCCCGTGGCCATGCCTATTTCACACTCAAAGACGACACGGCCCTTCTCTCCTGCGTCATGTTCGGCGGACAGCGCTCCCGCCTCGACTTCGTGCCCGAGGAAGGCATGGTCGTTGCCGCGCGTGGGCGTGTCTCCGTCTACGAGCAGCGCGGACAGTATCAGCTCATCGTCCAGTCCCTCACGGAAACCGGGCGAGGCGACCTCTACCGCCGTTTCCTGGAGATGAAAGAAGCACTTGAGAAGGAAGGCCTTTTCAGCCCGGAACGCAAGCGGCTCCTGCCCTTCTTCCCCCATCGCATCGCCATTGTCACCTCCCCCACCGGCGCGGCTCTCCGCGACATCATCCACGTCATCCGCCGCCGTTGTCCCAACGTGGAACTCCTCGTGGTGCCCACCCTTGTCCAGGGCCGCGAAGCGCCCTCCCTGATCGTCTCCGCCATCGAACGGATCAACCGCTATCACCAGGCATGCCTCGAAGCCGACACCGAGGGGATCGACGTCCTGATCCTCGCCCGTGGCGGTGGCTCCCTCGAAGACCTTTGGTCCTTCAACGAGGAGAAAGTCGCCCGGGCCGTCGCCGCCTCGAAAATCCCCGTCATCAGCGGCGTCGGACATGAAACCGATTTCACGATTGTCGATTTCGTCGCCGACTTCCGGGCCCCGACCCCCTCCGCGGCGGCGGAGATCGTCGTCGGGGAGATTGCCGTTCTCCAAGAACAGGTCGCCCGCCTCAGCCAGGCTCTCGTCCGCCGTCTCCAGCAGATCGCCCAGAACCGTCGGCTCGAATGGCGGCGTCTCCAGGGCAGTTGGGGACTTCGCCAACCCCTGGCACTCGTACGCCAGGCCACCCAGCAGCTCGACGACCTCTCGAGCCGGGCCGAGAAATCCCTCATCCGCCGCATCGAAAACAGCCGCAACCGCCTCGAGAATCTTCTCGGACGCCTCGACGCCCTGAACCCGAGCGCTGTTCTCTCCCGGGGATACAGCATCGTCAGCCGGGCCCGCGACGGTAAGGTCGTCACCCGCGAGACCCAGGTCCGCCTGGCCGATCATCTCCGGATACAACTCCTTCAGGGCGAGCTTCGCGCGGCCGTTATCCCCCGAGGAGACGACTTCCTCGACGGACTCGACGGCACCGTCTTCCACGGTCCCAAAATCTCAAACGAGAAGAGCCGAGAGAACTGACGCCATGCGCCTCGTCCAAATATACATCCCCAAAGAGGAAAAGGAGAAGGTCCAGGATCTGCTGGACGACGACTTGATCATCGGGTCTTGGAGTTCCGAGCAGGACAACGACTTTCTACGATTCGACCTTCTGGTCGCCAAGAAGAACTCCGGAGAAACCCTTGACCGCCTCGAGAAGCGCTTCGCTCACATGGACAACTTCCGAATTGTCGTGCTTCCGGTCGAGGCTACCGTCCCCCGAACGAACGAGGCAGAGGAGAAGGAAAAGCAGGCGAAGGAACAGAAACGCCAACCTCAGGTGGCGCGTGAGGAGTTGCACGCGGATATTACCGAACAGTCAAGACTCACCTCCGTCTATCTCGCTATGGTCGCTCTCTCTGCCATCGTCGCCGGAGTCGGCATCATACGCGACTACACCGCCGCCATCGTGGGAGCTATGGTGATCGCGCCCCTTCTCGGCCCCAATGTCGGACTCTCTCTGGCCACTACGCTGGCAGACTGGAAGCTGGCCCGGAACGCCGCGAAGGCGCTGCTCAGTGGGATCGTCCTGGTGATGGTCATCTCGGTTCTCTGGGGCCTGCTGGTCAATGTGGAACCCGATATGCCCGGCATTGCTCCCCGCACCCAGGTTGGACTCGGAGACATCACCCTTGCTCTCGCCTCGGGAGCCGCTGGGGTCCTCGCCTTCACCACCGGCGCCTCCGCGACGCTGGTCGGTGTCATGGTCGCCGTCTCTCTCCTTCCGCCCTTGGTAACCAGCGGTCTTCTCCTCGGCTCCGGACATCCCTGCGAGGCCTGCGGCGCCGCCATGGTATTCCTCACGAACATCATCTGCATAAACCTCTCCGGTGTCGTGACCTTTCTCATACAGGGCATGCGCCCCCTCACCTGGTGGGAAAGCAAGAAAGCTCGGCGCTACACCATCATCGCCATCGTCACCTGGATTTTCTTACTCGGCTTGCTGGTCGGAGTACTCCTTCTGACAGAGGGTTGGAGAACATGATCCGCTTTCGACGTCTCGTAGACGTTTCCACCGTTCGTGGAAGGCACAAACTTGCCGAGGTTCAGCACCTCTATCAACGTGCCTTCCCCTACTATCAGCAATACGCCACCCGGATCGCCACTCTCGCCCGACAGAAGGCGGGTCCGGGCTATCAGACCCTCCTCCTCATCGCCGAAGGCGCAAAAGGGCGTCTTCTCGGTTTCACACTCACCCTGGTCTACCTCGACCTGAAAGCTGCCTATCTCGATTACATCGCCAGCGAACCCGAACGTCCGGGACGGGGGATCGGCGCCGCCCTCTACGAGGCGACCCGCGAGATCCTCGTGCGGAAAGGAATCCGGGGGCTCTACTTGGAAGTTCCCACCGATGACTCCGGCCTATCTCCGGAACCCGAAGAGACACTCGCTCTCAACCAGCGCCGCATCGAGTTCTATGAGCGCTTCGGCGTCCGGGCCATCGAAGGCACCCTTCTCGAAACCCTCCCGACCAAGGCGAACCGGGGATTCCTCACCCTTCTTCTCTTCGATCCCCTCGAATCGGGCCATCCTCCCGGGCGCACCCGTTTCAAACAGGTTCTCGAGCGTATCTACGACTCGAAGTACGGCATGCTGCCCGCGGACTCGGAGGTCCGAAAGATCGTTCGTTCCGTGCGGGACGATCCCGTTCGCCTGCGTCCGGCCCTGTATGCCAAGCCCGTCAAGATCGCGATCCGCCACGATCGGATACGCCCCATCGAGCTCGTCGTCGTTCCGCGGGAGCACCACATCCACCATCTTCACGAACGTGGCTACGTCGAACGGCCCGTCCGCGTCCAGGCCGTCCTTGAAGGACTGCGCCAGTTCCCCCTTGAGGAACGTCCGGTCCGGCATCACGGACTCGACGCGGTCCGCGCGGTCCACGACCCGAAGTTGATCGCGTTCCTCAAGAAGGGAGAAACCGAACTGCCCCCGGGGCGTCTTCTCTATCCCGACTTCTTCCCCGTGCGACGGCCCGATCGACTTCCCCGGGAATGGGAGATGCAAACCGGCTACTTCTGCATCGATACCTTCACTCCTCTCACGTCGACCGTTTTCCAGATCGCCCGCAACGCCGTCGACAGCGCCCTCACGGGGGCGGACCTGCTCCTCGCGGGGTCTACCCTCGTCTACGTGCTGTGCCGGCCGCCGGGTCACCACGCCGAACGGGCGGCCTTTGGGGGGTTCTGCTACTTCAACAATGCCGCCATCGCCGCCCATCGCCTTTCGGCCAATGGCCCCGTGGCGCTCCTCGACATCGACTATCACCACGGCAACGGCACCCAGGACATCTTCTACCAGCGCAGCGACGTCCTCACGGTTTCCGTTCACGGCCATCCCCGCACGTCCTATCCCTACTTCGCCGGCTATGCCGATGAGAAAGGCGAGGGCGACGGAGTCGGATACAATCGGAACTATCCCATCTACCCCGGGGCCACCACGGCGCAATACCTCGAGGTACTCGACCGCGCCCTGCGCCGAGTGAGTCGCTTCAAGCCGGAATGGCTCGTGGTCTCCCTGGGTCTCGACATCATGGGCGGCGATCCGTCCGGACAGTTCCGCGTCACGCCCCAGGGAATGCGTCAGATCGGCGAACGCCTCGGCCATATGGGCTTGCCCACACTCGTCGTCCAAGAAGGGGGCTACTCCCTTCGAAACCTCCGTCAGGGAGCCGCCCAGTTCTTCGCCGGTCTTGCTGAAAATCTCACGTGAGCACTCGGTGGATGTTGCCGGCGGGGGAATCCGTAAGGATCACGGATTTCGCGGGGAAATGTCACGGCCCTATCGAAAGAGGTCGACGACAGTGTAGAATATGGGAAGCACCTGGCGGACGAAAAGCCGCGCAAGAGGGGAGTATCGCGAATGACCGACCTTTCCCTAAGAAACCCGCTGACCCGTTCCGGGTTTGGAGGAACCGCTCGTCTTATTTTTCCTCTCATCTGTTCCGTCCTTCTCCTTTCATTCCCGGCGTATGCCCAATCCGGGACGGCGAAAGCGGATCTCTGGGATGAAATGCAGTCCCTTCAGGACTTCACCAAGCCCCGTCTGGTAGAGGCCCGCGAGCAAATCCGCTATGAGTCCGAGACTGCGCGAGTCTCCAATCTCGCCCAGACCTGGCATGACAGCCTCATTGGGCGATACTCAACCGCCTTCTCCTCCGACTATCCCGTCACCGCCCTCGTCGATGCATGGGCACTGAGCGAACAGGTCTATCATTACCTGACCAAGGGGGACGGCAAGAACCTGTTCGAAGATCAGCAGGAGATCATGCAGGACGCCGTGAACGATATCCTCACCCGCACGCGCGAACTGGCCCACGAATATCTTCCGCCGGACCGATATAAAGAGGTCGAGACCAGCGTCCAGAAATACGTCACGAGCACACCCTTCGCCAAGTCGGAGAAGGGGGGCGGGTTCTCGCTGAACTGGACGCTCTTCTCCGTCGCCGACGTCAGCTAGAATGCCCTGAGCAAACTCACCGGCATTGCCCTGCTCCCCACCAAGCCCTTCACCTCCATCAGCCAGGGAACTGAAGGGCTATACCAGCTCTCCCAGACAGCGGACAGGTTCACCACTGTCGTCGATCAACTTCCCGAAGATATTCGTCAGCAGGTCGAGCAACTCCTCGACGACCTCATGGAGAATCAAACTTCCATCAGCCTGCTTCTCGCCGACGTCCAGGGAACTCTCCAGACCCTCGATCAAACCCTCGTGCATTCCGACACACTCACCTCCAACGTCAACACCACCCTCCGCGTCGCCCGACCCACCCTCCAGGACGCAACCGCTGCCTCCGAAGCCGCCGCCCGAGCCGCCGATAATGGCAGGGCGCTCGTCGACAGTATCGGCGTCCTCCTTCGGCAGATCGAAGAAAGCGGCGATGACGAGCCCACTTCCCCGTCCCAGCCTTTCAACATTCTCGACTACAAACGAGCCGCCGAAGCCATCGCGGGCGGCGCCGCCGAGGTCGCGGTTGTCCTTGAACAGGTTCTCACCCTCATCGAGATGGGACAGACCGGCGACGAGCCATCGGCGGATGAGGAATCGTCCTTCGATATCCTCGACTATGCCGAGACCGCGCGAGCCCTCGAATCCGCCTCCAAAGAAGTGCAGGTCCTCCTCAGTCAGGCCCAGGAATTTGCGAGAGAGCCGGCCGATCCGGGCGTCAGCGCCGGCGATACTGTACTCGGTCGCACACTCGCCTATTCCTCGGAACAGATCCGCGAACTCATCAACGCCGCGGTCATCCGGCTCGCGCTTCTCGTCCTTCTCATCTTTGTCCTTGCCGTAGTCTACCTCTGCATCAAGAGAGCCATCACCCAAACCCGCAAATAGACCTACCCCTTCTCCATCATCGGAAGTTTCCACCTGAGCAAAGCCTACGCTCTGCTACCGAAGATCGATCAGCCCATCCTCCCGATAGCGGAGATCCACTCGCCGTCCCTCCACTCGCGACAAGTCCGACGCGAAACACATGACCGCGCCCAGATAACCCGCCGCGGCGTTCTGTTTGGGACGATAGGACGGGTCGTCCATCATACGCTTCAGTTTCATGGAATGGATTGCATCGCCGCCGCCATGGCCCGATCCATCTCCCGACGCGTCGAAAACCGTTTCCCCCTTCAGGTTGTCGTGCAGATACACCTTCTTGTCGTCGAAATTCCCCCATATCCGCCCCTTCAGCCCGATCGCGTGAAAATTCCTCCCCGCGCGACGTCCCGAGGCATTGAAATTTAGCAGGAAATTGGCCACGGCGCCGCTTTCGTACTCGATGCAGACACTCTGCACATCCATGATGTCCTTGTCGCTGTTGTAGATGCAGAGATTGCCCTCGCGGATGAACTTGTGAAGCGTTCCCTCCGCCTGGTCCTCATGTCCGATCGGCTGCGGCTTCTTGAAGTAGGGACAGGTCTTCGCCACTCCACACTCGTCACACACCTCGGGCAGGGCCGAATTACCCCGGAAGATCAGGCGCTTCCCATAGGAGAAAAGCGACATCGGTCGACACCCAATCAGCCAGTTGAGAATATCCATGTCATGACAGCACTTCTCAAGAAGTGACCCGCCGCTCGTCGCGATGTAGCGCCGCCATGGGCTGCGATTCATGATCGAGGACAACCCCCAGCCCGCCAGCTCATCGGCCTGAATCGAAACGATCTCACCGATCGCTCCGTCTCGGATCAGTTCGTGGATCTTCGAATAGAAAGGAGTGGACCGCAGAACGAATCCGATTAGAGACCGGCCCTGGCACTCCTTCTCCGTATTGAGAATCCACTCGCAGCGCTCCTTGCTCACCTCCAGCGGTTTCTCTAGCGCGATCGGAAGCCCCCGTTCATAGCAGGCCACCGCCGGCTCGGCGTGAATATTGTTCGGCGTGGAAATCACCACCCCGTCCAAGTCATCATGACACGCCATCATCTTCCGCCAGTCGTCATATTCGGCGAAACCGGCCGGAATTTCCGCCAGGCGCGCCATCGCCTTCCGATGCTTCTCGAGCGGGTCAGCCAGCGCCACAATCTCAATATCCTCATCCAGAACATACGGGGCCGCGTATGCCACGCTCCGCCCGCCCGTCCCAATGAAAGCGACTTTCTTTGGTGTCATGATCTTCTCTCTCGGTAAACCGGAATGCCCAACCTCAAAACCCGTTCACCTTAACAAAACCCGACTTTCCACACAAAACAAAAGAGCGGGACGAGAGTCCCCCTCGATCCTTCACGGGTGAAACGGGGCGGGGCACGGGCGGGAGGGCTGGGGGGCGATTCCTTGTTGGTTTCGGAGGCCTTGGGCAGGTG
>JABMPG010000124.1 GCA_013203855.1 bacterium | reverse complement strand
TCGACGCGACGACGGGGCAGAACGCGCTGAACCAGGCGAAGATCTTCAGTGAGGTGGTCAATCTCACCGGCTTGGTGATGACCAAGCTCGATGGCACTGCCAAGGGTGGCATTCTCATCGCCGTGCGCGACCGTTTCGACATCCCGATCCTAAAGATCGGCATCGGTGAAGGCGAGAACGACCTGCGCGACTTCGATCCGGAACAGTTCGTGGACGCGCTTTTCGCGCCGTAGGGCGAGTCGCCCCGGCTGTGCCACAGGTTTCCTTGCTTCATCTGCCGGACTCAGACCACTCGGTAGCCCGCGGATTCGATGGCTTCGACGAGGGCGAGGCGGTCGAGGGCGGGCCCGACAATGCGGACGGCGCCGGTTTTGAGATCGACGTCGGCCGTGGAGACGCCAGTGAGGGCCTGGGCCGCCTGAGCGACGTGGCGCGCGCAGTTTCCGCAGGTCATCCCTTCGACCTGGAGTTCGAGGATCTCTTCTTCGGGAGCGATTTCGGCGGGTCGCCGTCGCAGCCGCCAAGCGGCCAGCCAGTTCTGACCGAGACCGCTGGCGACGATGATCAGGAGTCCGATGCCTCCGGCCAACATGAGCCAGTGGGGAAGCATTTCAGCGTGCTGGGCGGCCTCGAAGGCGAGGGTCGTTCCGGTGGTGGCGTACCAGACGTCGAGGAGATATCCGAAGAGGAAACTGGTCGCGATGATCGAGGTGAGATAGATGGCGGCGATGCGCTTGCCCAAGGTGCGGGCGATGAGAATGAGGCTGGCGGCATTGGTCGCGGGGCCGGTGATGAGAAAAACCAGCGCGCCGCCCGCGCTCAGTCCGCCGTGAACGACGAGGACCGCGACAAAGGGGATGGACGAGGTGGAGCAGATGTAGAGGGGGATTCCAGTGACGGCCATGAGGGCCATGGCGCGGAATCCGCCGCCGATGTGTTGAGCGAGAAAATTCTCGGGCATGATGTAGGCCGCGATGCCGGCCACGACGATCCCGACCACGAGCCAGCCAGCGATTTCGCGGGGGAACTCGACGAAGGCGTAGTGCAGGGCGCCCTTGACATGATCGATCCAGGTCAGCGGCCCGGCGGTGCCCGGTCCTTCGGTCGGAGCGGAGGCGTCGCTGGAGCAGCAGGAATCCGGGCTTTGGCCGGAGGGCTGGCCGCGTTCGCCCAGGAAGGCCGCTCCGACTCCGCCGAGGATTCCGTTGAGGAAAGCGGCGATGGGGCGGACGATCGCGAAGACCGGCCCGAGGAGGCCGTAGGTGACCAGGATGCTGTCGACGCCGGTTTGGGGGGTGGAGATGAGGAAAGAGGTGGTCGCGGCCGGGCTGGCGCCGCGTCGGAAGAGGGACAGTCCGACGGGGATCACGCCGCAGGAACAAAGGGGAAGGGGCACTCCGAAAAGGGAGGCTTTGAAGATCGCGCCGAAGGTATTGTGGCCCAGGTGCCGGATGATGAAGCCGCTTTTGAGGACACGGCTGAGAACTCCGGCGATGATGAAGCCGAAAACGAGATAGACGCCCATCTCGTTCCACAGCAGAAAGGTTTCGTGTAGGACACCCTCAAGGTGCTGAAGCATAAAAGCCTCCGGTAATAAGGAAGACTACCATAGATTGCCCGGGTTGAACAAGGGAGCCGAGTTGCACCCAGCGATTTCGCAACTCAGTGTTTTTCGCGGCGCGGGCGGGAGGGTCAGGCGGCCTGGGGGCTGCCGCGGATGTGGTGGGGGGTGACATGCTGCTTGTCAGGGCCGGGCTTTTGGAGGTATTCTGGACGGTGTATGGTAGGTGATTTGAAATACTTGAGGAGGCTTGGTGAATGGCGGGGACCGAGGCGATCATGGAGGAGCAATTCGGCAAGCTGGAGCGTCTGATCGCGGGGCTGCGGAGTGTGATCCAGGGCAAGCCGGAGGCGCTACGGCTCTTGACGACCGCTCTGATCGCCGGGGGCTCGGTTCTGATGGAGGATCTTCCGGGCATGGGGAAGACGACGCTGGCGAAGGCTCTGGCGCGTTCGATCGACGCTTCCTTCAATCGGGTTCAGTTCACCCCCGATCTTCTTCCAGGCGATATTCTGGGCGGTTCGATCTACAATCCTTTGGATGGTTCGTTCAATTTCCGGCGGGGGCCGATTTTCTGCAACGTGCTTCTGGCGGACGAAGTGAACCGGGCTTCTCCGCGGACGCAGTCGGCCTTGCTGGAGGCGATGGGCGAGGGGCAGGTGACGATCGAGGGGGAACGGCACCCGTTGCCTTCGCCTTTCCTGGTGGTGGCGACGGAGAATCCGGTGGAGTTCCATGGAACGTATCCCCTGCCGGAGGCGCAGTTGGATCGGTTTCTTCTGAAACTGGATATTGGCCATCCCGATCCGGAGACGGAGATCAACATTTTGTATTCTCAGGCAGAGGTTCATCCTCTGGAAAACCTCCGGCCTGTTCTGACGCGGGAGGATGTGCTAGAGATTCAGCGGCAGGTGAGAGCGGTTCGCGTGGAGCAGTCGGTAGCGCGGTATCTGGTGACGATTGTGGATCGAACGCGGCATGATACTCGACTGAAGGTTGGGGCGAGTCCGCGGGGTTCTCTGATGTTGTTTCGCGCGGCGCAGGCGGCGGCCTATCTGGAGGGGCGCATCGACCGGGCGTTGAT
>JABMPG010000123.1 GCA_013203855.1 bacterium | reverse complement strand
CTCGAATTCTCCGCCACCGAGGACATTCTCAAGGAACTCGACTGCACCGACACCACCCGCCTCATCGTCTGGAACAAAATCGACCAGATCGACGACCCGATCCGGATCCGCGAGCTGCTGCATCTCAAGGACCACTCCGTCGCGATCTCGGCCCTTGAGGGAACCGGACTGGAGGATCTGCTGGCCGAGACCGAGCGGCTGATCCTGGAGCAGGGCATCCACGCCGTCATTCTCGTGCCATATGACCACTATGACCTTGTGGCGCGCCTGCACAGAGAAAGCAACGTGCTCGAAACGCGCGACCTGCCCGCCGGCAAACTGCTCCGCTGTCGACTGCCGGAACATCTCCAGGAAGTGATCGCGCCTTATCGTCTGGAAGAATGGCCGGACGAAACCAAAGCCTGAAGTCCCGGGGGGCCATCCCTCAGACCATCCGTTTCGCAAGCCCCTCGTAAATCTCCACCGCGATCTCCCGCAAGCCATAGCGGTAGTCCCATTCGGGGAAATGGCCGCGGAATTTCCGAACGTCACTGATGTACCAGATATGATCGCCCGAACGGGCCTGCTCGGAATAGGTGTGCTTCAGTTTCCGCCCCGCGATTTCCTCACACAGGGCGATGGCCTCAAGCATGGAACAGTTGCTGTGGCGGCTCCCGCCCGCGTTGTATACCTCGCCCGATCGCGGATTCCGGCAGAAGTGCCAGAACATGTTCACCAGATCGAAGGAGTGGATGTTGTCGCGGACCTGTTTGCCCTTGTAGCCGAAAACCGTGTACTCCCGGCCCTCCAGAACGCATCGCATCAGATACGCCAGGAAACCATGAAGCATCGTGGGCGAATGCCCCGGGCCGGTGAGACAGCCGCCTCGGAAGCAGGCCGTCTTCATGCCGAAATAGCGCCCATATTCCTGAACCAGAACGTCGGCAGCCAGCTTCGACACGCCGAAAAGCGAGTGCTTGCTCTGATCGATTGACATGGTTTCGTCGATGCCTTCGGCGTGATAGGGATGGCTCTCGTCCACCTCCCAGCGCGCAGCCAGCTCGACCAGCGGCAGCCGGTTCGGCCTGTCGCCATAGACCTTGTTGGTCGAGGTGAAGATGAAGACGGCGTCTGGGCAGAAGCGCCGCGTACACTCCAGCAGGTTCAGTGTGCCGTTCGCGTTGACGGTGAAATCGGTATGGGGATCTTTCGCCGCCCAGTCGTGCGAGGGCTGGGCCGCTGTGTGAATGACCGCCGCGATGTCGCCGCCATATTCGGAGAAAATGCGCTCCACGGCCGCCATATCGCGGATATCGGTATCGAAATGGCGGTAATCGGGGATGGACGCCTCGAGTTCGCGGCGCTGCCACTGGGTCGAGGCTTCCTCGCCGAAGAACCGTCGACGCATGTCATTGTCCACGCCGACAAGGCCAAAGCTCTTCGAACTGAAAAACCGGACCGTCTCCGCCCCGATCAACCCCGACGATCCCGTAATGACAACGACAGACATGAATTGTGTTCCTTCTCTTTGCCCAGACAAGGCCTATCTATATAACCGGTTGACTATAGTGACTAAAGCCGACAGGGTCTTCTCCTGCACGTCTTCATCGGCGGTGCGTTCTTCTATCAGCTCCCGCAAGCGTTTGTCCCGCTCACGAAGGAAACGCGAATACTCCCGGTGAACGCGGCGGCACTCCCCTTCTTCATGGGGAAACGCGACAAACCCTCGGATACCCGCATTGGCGATGAGAACCACCAGGTCATCCTGAAACGGAAACACGGTTTCCACAAAGGTACCATCGCCCTTCTTGCCCTGTGGGAATCGGACGCCCTGGGGGGTGACGAAATCATTGTGGGGCTCCGCAACGCCGTGATCGGGCAGTTCGAACGTATCGAAGAGCCTGTCCCGATCCAGGAAATCCCGCTCGTAGGACCGCAGAAGCCGAGGCTCGTTCTTCACGATGTCGTCATAGATCTGAGTGGCGATGTCGCTGGGGGAGAGCGAGCCGCGCTTCCTGGCGATCCGCTTGTTCCCGATGGCCTTCTCTTCTTTTTCACGGGTCCATTCGAAGAACTCGCGCAGATAGCGGTAAAGTTCATTGATTAGCGCCTGTCGGCGTTTCTTGGCGGAAACCCCGAGCATCTCGAGAACCGCGTCGTCCAGCTCGCGCCGGTCGTCCATATCGAGTTCGCAGAGGTCCGACAAGTCCTTCAGATCCCGGGCTCGTCCGTTTTGCGTCCAGGCCATCTCACGCATCCGGCGGGGGGAGAGAAACTGAAGGGCGGGACGATCTTCCATCTTTCGAAAGGCGCTGGCGACACGCTCGAGCGCCTTCTGGCGTGCTCCTGCCAACATGGGCACAAGCATCATTTTGACATCGATAACCTCGGTCTTGAGATTCCCTTCGACTCCTACCGGTCGACCGTACTGGAACTTCGAGAGAACGGTCCAGGTCGAGTTGAGAATTCCGGCAAGTGTCTCGGGGCTCACAGACTCAGGTGTGATATCAAACAGGTTGTGATTGCAGAGCAAGCCATGGCGATTGAGCCCGATAGCATGCTTGTACTGCTGCGCCATGGGCCAGAAGAGAGCACCCCGCTCATGGCCTGTGATGTCATACCACTCACGATTCGCGCTCGCCCGGCTTTTGCAGGTTGAACCAACGTGAAAACTCCTCTTCTCACCCCACTTGATGTATTCGAGAACGTAAGTCCCCTTCAACTCCTCCTTCTTCTCCCCCACAAGAAGGATCATGCGGGAGCAGTCCTCCGGGGCCACGACGAAGCCCTTGACCTCCATCAGACTGTGAACCTCAGGTTCCAGGTACTTGGCCTCGATGGGACGGATCTCCCCCCGTCCGGCGCCGCATCGAACCAGTTTGACTTTCCCGGAGGTCACATCCTGCCGCCGAACACCGAAAGCTTCCTCGAAATCAAAACGGCTGCTGTATTTCTCGAGGCATTCCGCGCTGGCGTCTCTGGGATAGAAGAACTCGTCCTTGCCGGTCTTGACGCCAACACGCACCTCCGCAAGTTCGCCCAGATGCACAAAGCGGTCGCCGAATTCGTCGATCAACCGGAACCAGAGGTCGGGAGCGCGGAGATAGATGCCCCACTTGCCGCCGAAGTATCTACCGCTTATGGCCTGGGGCTGGGCCTCTTCGTCTTCATCGCCAGCGTCAGGTGTGGCGGCTTGGGTCTTCCCCATCGTGACACCCAGCCGGACCCCTTCGGCCCACAGATTTCCTTGCCTCACCAGACGCACTCGGTATCGCTGATTACTCGTGTCAGATTGGAGGTCCATTATCTCTTGACGAAACGCGTCCGCGACGTTGACGGCGCCTGCGCCGGTGCCGTCGTGGGCCAGGATGTCGGCGATTGGCTGCCGTATCTGGACAAAGCGAACGACGTTCTCCATCCGCTTCGAGACGTCGGACTGCTTGCGAAGGATCGTGACGGTCGTCGCGACCCGAGCTCCGATAAACCACGGTTCATCGAGGCTTTCAAAAAGAGCCACGATCTCGAAATTCTGGAGAATCCACTCCTGCAACCGAAAACCGTACTCAACATCCAGCCATTGGCTCGACGTGAGGAAGCAAAGATAGCCGCCTTCCTTCAGGAAGGCGGCGGCGTGGGGCCAAAAATAGCAGTGGATGTCGCTTCGGCCTGAGAGTTCTACACCTGATTCCTCACGGGTCAATTGCCGATAGAATTCCTTTGTGCCAGGCTCACGACCATTCTTGGCCGTTTTCTTCGCCTTTCGAATCCCCTCCTGGCGTATGTACGGTGGATTGCCGACTACGGCATCGAGTTTGGGAATCTCGATGTTGCGCTGGTCGGCGGCCCCCAGCCCGCGGGTTGACACCCTGCGCGGCAAAGTGAGGAAGGGCAGGTGGGGCCGGACGTTGAAAAAGTCCTGGCGGGCAATTCGGGGATAGTTCTCTTCGTTGACGAGATCGCGGACGGCCAGGTTGATGGTTGTGAGCCTTGCAGGAAAATCGGCTATGTCGATTCCGTAGAGGTCTCCCAGGATTTCCCAGTGTTTGTGCGCCGGTTGGAGCTCGCGTTTCCGGGAGTAGGCGCGAACCAGAAAGGTGCCGCCGCCACACGCTGGGTCCATGATTTTTTCATCACCGGACCGGATGCAGAAACTGTTGATAAGATCGACAACTTCGGCTCTGGTGAAGAACTGACCGTATTTCCGGCGCCGGGCCGGCTCGACGAGCCGTTCGAAGATGCTCCCGATAACTTCATAGTCGAGTTGAGAGAAATCAAAGCGGTTGATCTGCGCGATGAGTTCGCGCCAGTGGGGGACGGCGCGGTCGGAGTAGAAGGGGATGCGGTTTCCGATCGAGGAAATGGTCTCTCCGAAAACCGTCTCGTAATCTCCAGTCACTTGCTTTGCCTGGGCAAAGTAACGCTCCAAATGCTGGCGAAGCTTCTCGCCGGTATCATTGTGCGCTGGGGCGTCGAGTTGGTCCATCTTGCCCCCGTAGCGTTTGAGAAGGGCCTCATGGAAGACAATCTTGTTGACCAGGGCATAGCAAGCGGCCTTGGCGGCGTTCTCAAGATTCTCCCGGATGCCCTCTGGATCAGCGGCAATTGTCCAGCCCTGCTCCTCCCGCATCCATTGGTCGAGTTCCGCTTTGAATCGGCGCCCCGAGTACCGTTGGGTCAGCTCGTCCAAGGTCTGATTCACCGGCATCTTGAGAGCCGACTCCAAGGCATCGATGAATTTTTCATCGGGCAGTTTGGAGCCGATCTTCAGCGTTCCCCGGACAATCCCAGAGAATTCATAGAGAAACTTGTAAAGCCAATTCTCAATGGCATGCCAAGTGGGCGGAGATTCGAGGTGGGTTTCCGCGTGGACGCTCGTCACATCCCAAGAGCGGTAGTTATCCTGTTGCCAGGAGACGCGGCTCTCGTTAGTCTCCCAGAGAACAAACTCGTTGACATTCCAAGTGAAGAAAAACGGTGCTCTGGCACGTAACGCCTTAGTGCGCGCGTTCTCGACCAGATCGGCGCTGTATGGAGTCCCACCGTCAGATCGGAAGGGAAGTTTGATCTCTCCGGTAAGCGCAACATTGCCATTCTTATCGATGAGAGTTAGGTCCCGCCTTGCTCGTGATCCCTTCCCGGTTTGCTCGCAGGCAACCTTCGAGAAAGGAAACTCGGGATTCCGGTCTAGGAATATGCCTATTGAACTGGCTGCTTGCGCGGTGAATTCCCACTCGTTCACTGTCGGATAGTCTCCTGTAGGGAAAAGGGGCGGTCGCGGCTTTGCGTCGAAAGCCCCGCACCGAATATGGTGCCTGAGTGTCGGATTTGCAAGCCGAGACTTCATGTGATCCTCTCACTGGGCGCATCTCAGTACCTTGCAGCCTTCAGCGATTGGTTGGAGTATAGAAGAGGGGGGTGGGTCCATACCAGAGACGGAGGTCAGGTTCCATGTCCTCTTGCTCTTCTCCTGTAGCTGTCGACGCTGTCTCTTTT
>JABMPG010000122.1 GCA_013203855.1 bacterium | reverse complement strand
TTCGTTCCGATCACGCTGCGGATCATGAGCATGTTGGGGAGGGACTAGGCGGGTCCGGCCAGCAGCAGAGCCAGCGCCGGGCCTTTGCCCATGCCGCTTGCGATGAGCCCCTGCAAGATGGGCACTTCTGTCAGGGTGGCAAAGTACATGAAAGCCCCCGCGACCGATGCGAAGAGGTTTGCGCCGAGTGAATTGCCGCCGACGGCGCGCGCCACCCATTCCGACGGGATCAGACCTTCGCCGCCCGGCGTGCCGAGCAACAGGCCCGCCGCGAGCACGCCAAGCAAGAGAAGGGGCAGGATCTGTTTTGCGAAACTCCAAGTGGACCGCAGCCATTCCACCGGCTCGCCGGGTTCACTTGCCAGAACGGCGACCAGCGCGGCGAGTCCGATCACGAATGGGACGATGGGTTGCCCCGGCCAAGCCAGTCCGGCCACGAGTACGGCAGCTCCGGCGGCGACGACTTTCCAGGGCTTCACGCGATACCAGGTTGCCAGGACGACCGCGAGAAGAAGGGCCGACGCGGCGGTGAGCAGCCACTTGGCGGAGTAAATGAGATGCCAGAATCCCTCGGAAACGGCCGGGCGTCCCCAGTTCGCGAAGATGAGCACGCCTACCATGGCGGCGAAGTAGAGAGCGGTCTGGCGCAGGGGCCGGGTCTCCTCTTCTTCCGGCATGGCCGCCGATCCGGCCGTCCGCTCTCTTTCCTCTTTCAGGAAAACCAGGTGCATGAGGAGGCCGATGACGACGCTGAATGCGATCGCGCCCACAGCCCGGGCGATGCCCAGTTCGAGGCCGAGAACCCGCGCGGTGAGGATGATGGCGAGGACGTTGATGGCGGGGCCAGAATAGAGAAAAGCGACCGCCGGGCCGAGCCCCGCCCCCATGCGGTAGATGCCCATGAACAATGGCAGGACCGTGCAGGAGCAGACGGCGAGGATGGTGCCGGAGACCGACGCGACGCCATAGGCCAGCGGCTTCGACGCCTTCGGGCCGAGATACTTCAGGACCGACGCCTGACTGACGAAAACGGCGATGGCCCCGGCGATGAAGAAGGCCGGCGCAAGACACAACAACACATGCTCGCGGGCGTACCATCGCGTCAGGGCCAGCGCCTCGTGGATCGCGCCGCGGAACCGCGGCCAGTCCACCGGGAGATAGTAGAATAGCAGAAACCCTGCCACGATCACCGCGAAGGGTTTCCACTCCTTTTTCCAGTTCATGTTATCGCCGTCCCACCTGCGCCACGTGTTTCTCGGCCTTGGCCCGAAGAACGTTCTCGACGCAGGAGAAGAAGTTCACGATGCAGGGGACTTCCAGACGATAGAAGATCTTGGCGCCGTCCCGCTCGTCTTCCACGATCCCGGCCTGTTTGAGCACGGAGAGGTGGCGTGAGACGGTAGACATGTCGGCGCCGATCATGTCGGTGAGTTCGCAGACACAACGGGGGCCTTCGCGGAGCTGTTCGACGATGAAGAGTCGGGTGGGGTGCCCCAGGGCCTTCATGACGTTGGCCCGGGCGGTGTAGTGGGTGAGATCGAGGGATGGCATGGTCGGCCTCCTTGGCTATTTGGCCATTTAGCCACATGCGCGTTTCATTGTCAAGAGCGAAAAACAGTGCCCGAAAGGGCTCGGGTGCGCCCCGTCATTTTGGGGGCGGTCAAGCGGCTGTTGTGGGAGAAACACCAATCGTCGCGAGAGTTGAGCGGTTGGGCGATGGCTTAAGGATGTCTTGTTCCAGGCGCACTGGATCGGGAGGCAGATGCGAGGCATGTGTCATAATGATACACGCGAATCCAGGAAAAGGCGGGTTGAGCCCTTCTTGTGTCGTTTTTGCCCGAAGAGAAGGCCCACGCCCTGAAGTCACACTCGTGTGCGTCCCGTAAGTCGTTTTGTTGCAGACTATCTTGGCTATAGAGCCTTGCGGCCGCCTTTGGTATGGTTCCTGCATAGACTGATCATATCTTCTTGGCGGGGCCAGAAAGAAGGGGGTAAGAACGATATGCGTTTGGACAAGTTGACTTTGAAATCTCAGGAGGCGTTGCAGCAGGCGGCCGA
>JABMPG010000121.1 GCA_013203855.1 bacterium | reverse complement strand
GTCTTTGTCGGCGCTGACGATGGCGGCAGGAAGGCCTTGCGCGGAGGACTTGCGGGTGAGGGTTCCGATGATGTCATCGGCCTCGAAGCCGGATTTGGCAACAGTGGGGATTCCCATGGCCTCGAGCAGTTTGAGGAGGTAGGGGACCTGAGCTCGGAATTCCTGAGGGGCTTCCTCTCGGTTGGCTTTGTAGGCTTGGTAGATGTCGTTCCGGAAGGTGGGGCCTGGGCTGTCGAATGTGGCGACGAGGTGGGTGGGCTTGTAGTCTTTGATAATCTTCTGGACTTTTCGGGTGAAGCCGTAGATGGCGTTCGTGGGCATGCCTTCGGCATTGGTGAGGTTGCGAATGGCATAGAATGCCTGGAACGCCAACGACATGGAGTCGATGAGAAAGAGGGCTGGTTTTTTCAGAACGGTTTGAGGCATGCGGGTAGGTTCGAGGGTTTGAATCTTTTTGGGAGACACGCGGATCGGAAAGAGCGATTCAGCGAAACGGGCGATGGAGGGGGTTACGCGAGTTCAAAATGATGGATGGCGGACTCTTGAGCCGACGATCCGTTCATGTCTCAGTGGGATGATGGCTGTGAGGGAGGCTTCAGGCGAAGCGATCCCGAACTTGCAAGGGCTTAAAGAGAGGGGCGCGAGCCAAGCTCGATTCAACAGTGTACCCCAAGAGCCTTGCGTTTGTCTACCTTTGCTGCCGAAAACCCCCGGCACCGAAAGGGTGGGGCCGGAGCGGTATCTCCGGCCCTGAGTCGGTCTATAGAGGGGCGGTGTGTCTATTCGACGATCTCGCCCGACAGGAAGATGAGCAGGTTGGTCTTCTGCGTGGAGTGGCGGTTGCGGCTGAAGAGGAGTTTTCCAATCCAGGGGAGGTTTCTCAGACCGGGGACGCCGCTCGTGAGATCTTCGGTGAACTCGCCGGTCCATCCGCCGAGAACGATGGTGCCGCCGTTCTTGATACGCGCCCGTGTGTCGATGAACTTGCGCATGCGGTTGGGATGGACGGTTCCGGGGAGTTTGGTCCGTCCATCGGCGTCGGTGGCGAAGAATCCGACGGCTCCGTTGGCGTTCTGGGGCATTTCTTCGATCGTGACCACGAGTTCGTCCAGGATGATGGAGTCGGGAGAGGTAATGATGGGCGAGACGTCCATTTCAACGGTGTTGTCGATTCGGCCTCGATTCGTGTCATCAGCGGTGTTGTTCGTGCTGGTATTGTTTTCGACACGATAGCCGATTTCGAAACGGGCAGTGTCACCATGGAGGACGACGACGTGAGGTCCGTTGTGGATGCTGACAACGCCTTCCATCTCAAGGAGAGTCAGTTGCATGTTGACGTAGTTGCCGAGGATCTTATCGAGGACGATGTCAATGTTGGTGAAGTCGGTCAGGAAATCGCCATTGACGGCGTTGTTGGTGATACCGTCGGCGATGGTGGGACCTTGCACTGGCATCTGGCCGCCATTGGGGCCGTCCACGAGTCCGAGCCAGCCCTGACCGTAGTTGCGGGGGTCGCTGCGATCAAGGAACGAGAACTGGGAGCTGAATTCCTTGGCGCGGGCTTCGTTGACACGGACGAAGAGGGTCTCGATGTCGACCTGACGCTCGGGAACGTCGAGTTTATCTAGTAGGTCACGGACGCGCTTGAGGTCGGCGGGCTCGCGATACCGCACAAGGAGCGCGTTCTGTTTCCCGAAGGCTTCGAGCTCGAAGTCCTCCTCTTCGGTGGGTTCGGGGGCAACAACTACCTCGGGCTCGACGGCCTGGGCGGCAAGTTCGGCCGGGGCGTAGGTGATCTGCACGCGTGCGGTTCCTTCATTGTTGCCTGAAGGCCGAACGTCTTCGGCGTAGAATCGGTAGTCTTCGACAAAGTTGGCGACGCCGAGCTCGTCGAGGGTGATTTCCTGGCTGGTAGTGGGTGTGTTGACGACGAGTGTGCAACTGTCGTCGTTGTCGAGGTTGACATCGTTTTCGTTCACGCGCCGGAGGAGGATGCGGAGGTCGCGGAAGGTGACCTGTCCGTCGGTCCGCAAAGTGAATGTCTGACTCAGGCCGTCGCCGCCTCCACTGGAGGTTGCGGCAGCGGCTTCGAGCCCGAGGAGTTGCCGGATGTCGGAGATGTCGTCTTCGACGTCGAGATAGCTCAGGAACACGATTTCTTCGCGGAGGCGCTGTTCGAGCTGGCCGAGAGAGTCGAGATAGTCGGAGACGATCTGGATGCGGTCGGGGTAGTCGATGATGGTCATCTGTTTGACGGTGGGGTCGACGTCATCCCACCAGGTGCGACGGCCCTTAAGACGCGCGGCTTCCTTGCCTTCGCGGGCGTAGAGCATCGTTTCGACGACTTCTTTGACCTGAGCGAAGAAAGTGGCGGCGAGGGTCGGGTCTTCCTGGACTTCTTCCCGCGGGACGATGACGAAGACGGCGACATCGAGTTCCTGGCTTTCGAGTCCCTGGTTGATGTCCGGATCGACGAGGAGTTCTTCGACTTTTTCGATTTCATCGCGCAGGGCTTTGACTACGAGGGTATTGCCCTGGAGGATGACCTGTCGGTCGATGGCCTCGGTTCCGGTTTCTTCGGTGCGAAGGAGAGCCTCGCCGAGGGCTTTGGTTTGCTCCGCCGTGTCCGCGCGGATGGTGTAGATGCGGGTGACAATGTCTTGTGGCATGTCCTTCTTGAGTTCGTTCAGGAAGGATTCGAGTTTCTGCACGTTCTGGGCGGAGTCAACGACGAGGAGAACGCCCTGTCGTTCTTCGAGTTGGAGAACCGCATCTTTGAAGGCGGGCTCTCCGGCCTCGCCCCAGAGGATGCGCTGGAGAACGCCGTTTTCCATAAGGCTGGCCACTTTGGCCATGTTTTCGGTGGAGAGGTTGAAAACACGGGTCTCGAGGCTGGCGCGAATGGTGATGACGTCTCCTTCCCGGGTCCAGATGAGTCCGATAGGTTCAAGGACGGAGTCCAGGACTTCGGAAAGAGGCTTGTCGACAAAAGTGGCGTCGATGAGAGCGTCCCCGCCCTGGGCGACGACGATGTCGACTCCGGAGAGGATTTCGAGACTCTTGCGGTAGTCGCGTAGGGGAACAGGCATGTCGGTGGCGATAGTGATGGGTGTTCTGAGTTTATCGCGGGCTTCTTTTTCGATCCGGGTCGCGGCATCGCGGGCGGCTTCTTCAGCGAGGAGTTTCTCGTAGTCTTCGGCGGTTTCATCGAGCATGACCTGAGCCTGTTTGTTGGCC
>JABMPG010000120.1 GCA_013203855.1 bacterium | reverse complement strand
CGACCGTGTCGATCAGTCCGACCTCGAGCCCGCCGGGGAGCGAGAGGTATCGGACGGTCGTGTCGAGGGTCGAGAAGAGGCGGTTTTCGGCGAGAGCGCCGGCTTGGGTAAGTCGATTGAGGAGGGTGGATTTCCCGGCATTGGTGTAGCCTACGAGGCCAACCAGGGGCATGCCGGAACTGAGGCGGCGCTGGCGCTGGACCTGGCGCTGGCGGGCGATTTCCTTGAGGTTTCTCTCCAGTTGGGTGACCCGTGTCCGGATGCGGCGGCGGTCCACCTCGAGCTGCGTCTCGCCCGGACCTCGCGTGGCGATGCCTCCGGCGACGCCGCCCATTCGCGCGCTGGCGATTCCCGCGCCGACCAGCCGGGGCATGTGATATTTGAGTTGAGCCAGCTCCACCTGCGTCATGCTCTCGCGCGTCTTGGCGTGGGTGGCGAAGATGTCGAGGATAAGTTCGGTCCGCGTGATCACCTTGCGGCCGAACTGTTTTTCGAGGTTGCGCTGTTGGACCGGCGAAAGATCGTCGTCCAGAATCACCAGATCGGCATCGGCCATCTCGGCCCAGGGGACGAGGCGTTCGAGCAGGCCCTTGGAGATGAGAGTGGCGGGGTGCGGGTTGCGCAGATGAACGACCTGTGTGTCCACCACCTCCCCCCCGGCGCTGTCCACCAGCCGGGCGAGCTCCGCAAGTGAGAGATCGGTGTCTTTCTCCGTGCCCCGGTTGCGGCGAAGGCCGATCAGCGCGGCCCGTTCGGCTTGGGGAGGATTGTCAGTAGGGTGAAGCTGGGACATAAGGGGTAGTTCGAACTTTCGGGTTGAGTTTGGGACTGCGTCGTTCGTTACCGGTTGTGAGACTGTGATTCACATTGTTGTCGACCATCGCGGCCGATTATACCACGAAGACGGGAATAAGAAGACTGAAACTCCTCCCCAGCAGAAACCGCTCAAAGTCCAGGCGAACAATGCCGTCTGCCATTTCCGAACATTTCACTGGGAGGACATAAGACTGTTTTCTCTTGCCTGCGGCGGGGTCTTGCGTCAAATTAGGGCATTATCGGGATTTGTTGCCCGCACATATCTGGAGAGAGGGGCTGTTAGATGCCCAGGACGTTGATCACGGGAGGGGCGGGTTTTTTGGGTTCGCATCTTTGCGAGCGGTTTCTGGCGGAAGGCCATGAGGTCATCTGCATGGACAATCTGCTGACCGGGCGGATCGAGAACATCGACCATATCCGGTCGGACAAGTTCCGGTTCATCAAGCAGGATGTTACGGAGTACCTGTACATTGACGGGCCGCTGGACTATGTGCTTCATTTTGCTTCCCCCGCCAGCCCGATCGACTATCTCGAAATGCCTATTCAGACGCTGAAGGTGGGCGCGCTTGGCACTCACAAGACTCTGGGGCTTGCCCGGGCCAAGAAGGCGACCTATCTGCTGGCCTCGACTTCGGAGATTTACGGCGACCCGCTGGTGCATCCCCAGCCGGAATCGTACTGGGGCAACGTGAATCCGATCGGTCCCCGCGGGGTATATGACGAAGCGAAGCGTTTTGGCGAGGCGATGGTGATGGCCTATCACCGGTTTCATGGTCTGAACACGCGGATCGTGCGGATTTTCAACACTTTCGGTCCCCGGATGCGTCAGGATGGGCGGGTGGTTCCGGCGTTTATCGATCAGGCGCTGACGGGGCGTCCGCTGACCATTTTTGGGGACGGCGGGCAGACTCGTTCGTTCTGCTATGTGGACAATACAGTGGAGGGTATCTGGCGGTTGTTGATGTCGGACGAGGCGGATCCGGTGAATATCGGGGCGACGGCGGAGATGACAATCCGTCAGTTCGCTGAGAAGATTCTGGAGATGCTCGGGTCCAAGAGCGAGATCACTTTTCTGGACTTGCCTGTCGATGATCCGAAAACCCGGTGCCCCGACCTGAGCAAGGCGAAACGGATACTGGGATGGGAGCCGGAGGTGCCGCTGGAGGAAGGGCTACGGCGGACGATCGAGTTTTTCAAGCAGCAGTTGAAGATCAAATAGATATGGATATGCCGTGGTATCAGATCGCCTTTGGACCGCATTACTCGGACCTGTATGCCCACCGGGACCGGCAGGACGCCCGGCGCGCATTGTGTTTTGTCGATGACGTTCTGGGGCTCGATCCAACGGAGGGACGCGTTCTGGATTTGTGCTGCGGCGAAGGTCGGCACAGTCTGGAGTTGCTGGAGAGGAATCCCCGCGCGAGGGTGACGGGGATCGACCTGTCCGAGCATCTTCTGGACCGGGCTCTGCGGAACTCGCGGACAGAGGGGCGGGCTCTATCGCTGGTTCGGGCCGATATGCGGACGCTTCCAATTCTGGATGGGGTTTTCACGCTGGTGCTCAATCTGTTTACGAGTTTTGGCTATTTTCGGGAGCCGAGAGAGAATCGGAAGACCTTCCTCGAGGTGGGGCGGGTTCTGAGGCCGGGCGGCGCCTTCGTTTTTGATCACATCAATCCGGCGTGGCTGCGCAACAATCTCAAGCCGGAAACGGCCCGGACGACGCCTTCGGGGATCCAGGTGCGCGAGAGCCGCTGGATCGATGAGGAGAACCGGCGGGTTGAGAAACGGATCGAGTTCGAGTCGGATGGGTGCCGGGAGAGTCTTCTGGAAAGCGTTCGGCTTTACGAACCGGAGGAAGTGCTCGAGATGGGGAAGGATGCGGGACTTGATCCGCTGGATCGGCGGGGAGATTTCGACGGGCGGGCACTGACGGCAGAGTCACCGCGAGCGATTTACGTGTTCGGGAAGAATTGAGATCTGGAGCCATTTCATGACGTCGAAATCCTACTGGAATCGCAATCTCGACACGGACAACCTTTCCCGGCCCGGGGGCACGGCGCACGCGGATCTGGAGGAGTCCTTCGCCTTTGCGCGGACTCCGGAGTTCGAGTGGCTTGAGGGACGGATCGGGGGCATGGAGGGGAAGCGGCTGTTGGACCTGGGCGGTGGCGTGGGGATGCATGCCCTGATGTGGGCGGCCCAGGGGGCGCGGGTGATCGTCGCGGATCTTGCGATTGAGCGCCTCAGGGCGTTGAGAGTGCTCGCGGATCAGGCGGGGCTGGGCGACCGTATCAGTTTCGTGGTGGCGCGCGGGGAGGAGCTGCCCTTTTGCGAAAGGGGCTTTCCGGTCGTGTTCACGAAGTCGGTTCTGATTCACACGAATCTGCAATTTGTGATGCGCGAGATCTATCGGATTCTTCTTCCGGGGGGGCAGGGGATTTTCATCGAGCCTCTGAACCGCAATCCGATCATCCGTATCTACCGGCGGCTTTTTGCGCCGTCTATCTGGAAGAAGATCACGCGGTACTTCGACCGGGACTCACTGGATGAAGTTCGCCTGCCTTTTGGGACGGTGCGGTGGAAGGGGTTCTATCTGCTCAGCGCAGGGAGTTTCTTCTGGCAGTACGGGTGCCGGCGATTGGGGCGATTTCAGTCGAGCGTCAGGTTCTGGCGTCGTGCGGACATGTGGATTCTCAGGCGGTGGCCGCAGTTAGAGTGGTGGTGCTGGTTCGCGGCCATCGAGGTTCGAAAACCCGAATGACATAGGCGTGCGCGGGGAAATGGATTGCCGATTCGGGCTGTGATTGCTAAGGTTTTGCGCCACGTCGAGCAAATGCTCCGTGTTGCGGGATTTTGCCGGGAAGGGAGCATTCAGATGGATTTTGAGAAGCGGATATTGTGTATTGGCGCGGGGTATGTCGGCGGTCCGACGATGGCGGTCATTGCGGACAAGTGTCCGGGATATCGCGTGGAACTGGTCGATATCAGCGAGGAGCGCATTCGGCGGTGGAATTCTGACGATCTTCCTATTTATGAACCTGGGCTGGACGAAATCGTCAAGCGCAACCGAGGGAAGAATCTGTTCTTCACTACGGATATTCCCCGTGCGATCGCGGAAGCGGACATTATTTTTGTCAGCGTGAACACCCCCACGAAGACTTTCGGGCAGGGGGCGGGTCAGGCTGCGGATCTTCAGTACTGGGAGAAGACGGCGCGGGAGATTTTGCGTCACTCGAAGACGGATAAGATTGTGGTTGAGAAGAGCACGCTGCCGGTGCGGACGGCCGAGGCGATGGAGCGGATTCTGAACTCACGTCGCGAGGGCGTTCATTTTGAAGTGCTGTCCAATCCCGAGTTTCTGGCCGAGGGGACGGCGGTGGAAGATCTGCTGGATCCGGATCGGGTGCTGGTGGGATGCATGAACACCGAATCCGGTCGTCGGGCCTGCGAAGATCTGGAGGCCGTCTATCGTCACTGGGTGGAGCCGTCGCATATCCTGCGGACGAACGTGTGGAGTGCGGAACTTTCGAAGTTGGTGGCGAACGCGTTTCTTGCTCAGCGGATTTCGTCCATCAACGGGATTTCGGCGCTTTGTGAGAAGACGGAGGCGGACGTGGACGAAGTGTCCCGCGCGATTGGTTTCGATTCGCGCATCGGCTCACGTTTTCTGCGGGCCGGCGTCGGGTTCGGGGGTTCTTGTTTCAAGAAGGATATCCTGAACCTCGTGTACATTTGCCGTCAGCACGGGCTTGAAGAGGTGGCCCAATACTGGGAACAGGTGGTGCGGATCAACTTCTGGCAGCACGACCGCTTCGTCTCGAACATGATCTCCGAGATGTTCAACACAATCGCGGGGAAGGTCATGGTGGTGATGGGATTCGCCTTCAAGGCGAACACGGGGGACACGCGGGAGAGCCCCGCTATCCGGGTGGTTCAGCGTCTCGTTGAGGAGTGCGCGTGTGTCCGGGTGACGGACCCGAAGGCGCTGGGCAACGCGCGCCGAGACCTGGAGGGAGTGGAGTATGTTTCCTTCTACGACGATCCGTACGAGGCTTTGGAAGGGGCCCATGCGCTTGCGCTGGTGACGGATTGGGCCTGTTATCGGGATCTGGATTATCGTCGCGTGTACCAACTGATGGAGAAGCCCGCTTTTCTCTTCGACGGCCGGAACCTTCTGGACCATGAGGCCCTGTTCGATATCGGCTTTAACGTCTATCCCATCGGCAAGGCGCCGCTGAGGCATCTGACGGTGAAATAAAGACGGTCTGCCCTCTCTCTTTGTGCTATGGAAGATTCCGACTTGGCCGGAGGCTTCTTTGTTTCACATGAACTGATCTGAATGGGAGGTTGGACATGATCGCGCGTTTCCTGCCGCGCACGGTTGTGGGTCTTCTCTCGTTTGTGGGTTTATCTCCTGCGAGGGCAGTTGAGGCGGCGCCGCTCCTGTATCTGCCGACTGAGGAGTTTCAGTTTGCTGGTGGCTGGACCAAGCGCTGAAAACACGTCTATAGGGGCCCAGCCCGAGAAACCCAAGAACCGCAAACTCCAAACTGGGTACCCGAGTCTATTCCGTGGAGAACTTCAGTCGCGTGGTAAAGCCGAGGTTGTCGAAGTCTTTGAGGAAGGCGTCCGAGGGGGTGACGCGGAAGCGGGAGTCTGTGAGGATCTGGACGCCTTCGGCTCCGTTCCAGGTGAGCCGCAGACGGGTGGGAATGGGGCCTTTGTTGTCGCGGAAGAGGCGGCGCAGGCTTTCGAGTTGAGTGATGTCGATATCGTCGACTTGAAGGTCGATGTCGATGAAGCGGGTGCGCTCGCGTCGGACGTCTTCGAGTCGGATGGCGCGGTCCACCAGAACTTTGGGTTCGTCTTCCTCGGCGCGTCTGCTTACCTTGCCTTCGACGTAGAGCATTTCGTCGAGGATGAGCAGGTTGCGGTTCTGGTCGTAGGTTCGGGGGAAGAAGATGACTTCGTAGCGCCCGTCGAGATCTTCGAGGGTGACGAAGGACATGGCGTCGCCATTGCGGGTGAGGATTTCGCGCATGTCGGTGACCATGCCGACCACGGTTACCTGGTCCTTGTCTTTCTTGTCCGTTAGATCGGCTGATGTGGCGGAAGCGAACGAGCGGATGTCGGACCGGAATCGGTCGAGGGGGTGTCCGGAGAGGAAGATTCCGGCGAGTTCTTTTTCCCGGTTGAACTTCTCACGGTCGGTCCAGTCCGGGATATCGGGGAGTGGGATGGAGTTGAGGTTGCCTTTTTCGGCGTCGTCCTCGGCGAGCATATCGAAGAGGGAGGTCTGGCCCGACTCTTTCATGGAGCGGCGGGTGTTGCCGATTTCGAGAGCATCGGGCAGGATGGCAAGGAGTTGGGGACGGGTTCCGCCCATGCTGTCGAAGGCGCCGGCGACGATGAGGCATTCAATAGCGCGCGATCCGACTTTGGATTGATCGATGCGCTCGCAGAAATCCTGGAAGGTTTCGAAAGGGCCGTTCTTGTCGCGCTCTTCGATGATGGCGGCGACGGGTCCGTGTCCGACGTTCTTGATCGCGACCAGGCCGAAGCGGATATCTCCGTTGACGACGGTGAAGAAAGCCTGGGAGAGGTTGATGTTGGGTTGGAGAACCTGGAGTCCCATGTCGCGGCCCACACCGATATACATGCCCAGTTTATCGCTGGCGCTGGTGCGGATTTCTCCGGTGAGCAGGGCGGCCATGAATTCGGCGGGGTAGTGGGCTTTGAGGTATCCGGTTCGGTAGGTGAGAACAGCGTAGGATGCGGCGTGGGCCTTGTTAAATCCGTAGGACGCGAACTTCTCGATCATGGCGAAGATCTCTTCGGCGGTTTCAGCCGGGATATCTTTCTTCGCGCAGCCCTCTATGAACTGGGCCTTCATCTTCTCCATTTCTTTGGCTTTTTTCTTCGACATGGCGCGTCGAAGAATGTCGGCCTCTCCGAGGGAGAAGCCACCGAGAACGCTGGCGACCTGCATGACCTGCTCCTGATAGATCATCAGGCCGTAGGTTTCTTTCAGGGGCTCTTCCATGTCCGGGTGAGGATAGGTAACGTCCTCGCGGCGATGCTTTCGGTTGATGAAGGAGTCCATGAATTGCATGGGGCCGGGCCGATAGAGGGCGATAAGGGCGGTGATGTCTTCGAGGTTGGTCGGCAGGGCGCGGCGCAGCATGTCACGCATCCCTGAGGATTCCACCTGGAAAACGCCGAATCCGTCGCCGCGCTGGAGCAGTTCATAGGTTTTCGGGTCGTCGAAGCCGATCTTTTCCCAGTCGATCTGGACGTCGTGGATCTCGCGGATCAGGGCGATGCAGTCGGCGATGATGGTGAGGTTCTTGAGGCCGAGGAAATCGATCTTGAGAAGGCCCAACTCCTCGACCTCGTTCATATTGTACTGGGTGATGACTTCCTCTTTGTTGGTCTGGCGGTAGAGAGGGATGGCTTCGATGAGGGGCTTGGAGCAGACGACGACGCCTGCGGCGTGTACTCCGGGCTGTCGGACCGTGCCTTCGATCTCTCGCGCGCGGTTGATGATCTCTGTGATCTGCGGGTCGGTGTCGTAGAGTTCCTTGAGTTCGGCCGATTCCTCAAGGGCCTTTTCCATGGTGACCTTGGGACCTTCGGGAATCAGCTTGGCGACGCGATCGACGAAGTTGATCGGCAGGTTCATGACTCGGCCGACATCGCGCACCGCGGCCTTGGCTTTCATGGTGCTGAAGGTGATGATGTGGGCGACGTTCTCTTTGCCGTATTTGTTTCGGACGTACTCGATGACTTCGCCTCGGCGGACCTGGCAGATGTCGATGTCGAAGTCGGGCATACTCACCCGTTCGGGGTTGAGGAACCGTTCGAAGAAGAGTTTGTACTTGATGGGATCGAGTTCGGTAATTCCGAGGGCATAGGCGACGATGCTTCCCGCGCCGGAGCCGCGACAGCCTGTGGGAATACCGCGTTCCAGTGCATATCTTACGAAATCCCACACGACGAGGAAGTAAGAAACGAAGCCCATGCCGGAGATAATCTTCATCTCGTGTTCGTATCGGTCCCGGATGGCGGGGGTGATCTCACCGTAGCGTTTCTCGAGTCCTTCCATGACCAGCCGGCGGAGGAAGTCTTCGGGATCGGACTTGTCGGGTGGCTGGAAAACGGGAAGGAGGGCCTGGCGGAACCGGATTTCGGACTGGCAGCGCTCAGCGATGCGAACGGTGTTTTCAATCGCGCCCTCGATGTGGCCGAAGATCTGGTTCATTTCCTCGGGTGATTTCAGATAGAACTCGGCCACGTCGAATCTGAGGCGATTCTGATCGTCGATGGTTTTTCCCGTTCCGATAGCGAGGAGGAGATCCTGGGTTTTTGAATCGTTGCGGGCCAGGTAGTGGGCGTCGTTGGTTGCGACAACGGGCAGTCCGGTTTCGCGGGCGATCTCGAGCAGTTGCTGGTTCACTTTCTTTTGCTCGGGCATGCCGTGGTCCATCAGCTCGATATAGAAGTGATCCGGGCCCATGATCCGGGCGAAGTCTTCGGCTGCCTTCAGGGCTTCCTTGGGGCGGTCGTTCTGCAAGTAGTCGGCCACCACACCGGATAGGCATCCCGACAGGGCGATGAGGCCTTCCTTGTGGGCGGCGAGCAGATCCTTGTCGATGCGGGGCTTGTAGTAGAAGCCCTCGAGAAAGCCCTTGGAGACGAGGTAGCAGAGATTCAGGTAGCCTTCGTAGTTCTTGGTAAGGAGGACGAGATGCTGACTGGATCGGGCCTCGTTGGAGGTGCGGTCGCGGTAGTGGGTGGGAGAGAGGTAGACCTCGCAGCCGATGATGGGTCGGACTTCGTGTTCCTGGGCCTCCTTGAAGAAGGCGCAGGCGCCAAAGAGGTTGCCGTGGTCAGTCAGGGCGACGGTGTCCATGCCCATGGACTTGACCTTTTCGAAGAGAGGACCGAAATGGTTGACGCCGTCCAAGAGGCTGAATTGGCTGTGGACGTGAAGGTGAACGAACTCAGGGGAAGACATATATGGACTCCGGTGCACACGAGAGGAAGAACAGCAGTGCCGCGATGGGCGATAGGCGGTTCGTTGAACCGACAGGTATCGTACGCCACTTCGGCTCCCGTTTTCCAGCCTGAAAAAAAGGGAGTACCGGGCGCAGGGCTTCCGTACATATACCCCTCAGTCCGTACTACTTACCTTGACCGATTCCGCACTTTCAGGAATGGACGTCTCCCTTTGCCTGTGAGAAAAGAGCAGGGAACGATCCACCGCATCTATCAGAAGGTTCTAGTATGCCAGGGAGGAAAGGGCGCAGGAGGTGGCGTGGTCGGTCGTGAAGCAAGATTGACAGTCATAAGAGGCGGTTTTCTCCCCAGCGGTTCGTCCCCGGCCGCGATGATGATCCCGGGATGAGCCTTTTCACATATAACCAGCAGCCGGTGTGAGGCGGATCGATGCGGATCGGTCGGGCCCTTCCAGAGGTTTTCCTCCCGGCTGCTGGCGATGATGAGATTTCTGAATTACTGAATTTCACGGGCTGCAATGTGCGGAACCTCGCCCGCCGCTTGAGTTCTCTCAAAAGAGGATTCTTGGGACGGCTTCCTCGATGTCAATCAATCGATCACGCAGAAAATGAAGACGGATCTCGGGTTGGACTGCTCCCCGGCGCCCTTCATGCGTCCCGTCTCTATCGGGGATCCGCCATGCGACCCAAGAATAGAATCGTGTTTGTCGGCCGATGTCGAATAAGGAAGAGGAAGGGGTGGTCGGCGTGGAATCTTGCACGGGGGAGGTTCGCGGGGAGTTCCTTGAGCCCGAGGACGGCGGCCGTCGCGGCTACGGCTTCGGTTCCGGCCTCATCGATGTCGATGCGGGCGCTGTGGAGGACGGCGGTGAGGTAGACGTCTTCGCTCTTTCCGAGCATTCCGGAAAAGTCGGCATTGGAACTGAAGGCGCGGGGCATTCCGAGCAGGGCGAGATCGTTGGCGAGATCGGCGCTCGTATCAATATGAAAACGTGGGAGGCGCACGTCGGTCTCGTGGATCTCGAGATCCTTGAGGAGGTCGGCGATTTCTTCGGGCCCCAGGCGCTCTTCGAGTGCGGGCAGGTCTTTTATCTTGCGGGGGAGAAGAACGCAGAGGGAGTATTCCGCGCCCTGGTAGGGGAGTTCGAGGATCTGGACACCGTCTGTTTCGCCGTAGGGCAGCGCGGCGCGCTGATGCATCATGGGGGTCTTGCGTTTCTCGCCGTCGAGGCAACGAAAGTTTCGTTCGGCGGTCTCCTCGGGGTCGAACGGGGATTCCCATTGGCTGCGGAAGTAGAGGGCGTTGGTAAGGATGAGTCGGGTGTAGGCGCTGATGATGCCCAGCGGGATCAGTTCGGGGATCTTGCCTTTCGTGGCCTCTCGCGTGAAGGCGTTGATTGTCTGCCGGGCTTGCTCGGGGTCTGCGTCGAAGTCGAGGGCCTGGGCACGGGCCTGGTGAAGGCCCTGGGCGACGGCGGAGAATTCGGGCTTCAGATCAAGGTCCCGGGCCGCCCAGATCGCGTTGGCCATTTTGACCTTCGTACGTTCCGAGGCGAGAAGTTGGTGGCGAAGGGTTGAGATGGCGCTGTGGAGGTCGGGGATGTTGCCAATCCGGAGGGTCTGGCCGATTTCCTGCTGGGTGGCGCCTGTCGCTCCGCGATGGATGAGGACAAGGACGGAGGAAAGGCTGTACGGTGAGAAGAGGATGTTGGAGTCGGTGTTTGAGAGGTGTCGGTAGAGATCGGCGGCGAAGAGAGTATTGGCCCGGGCCACGCGTTCGGCGGGACCGGCGCTTTCCTGAGCGGGGAGGGCCGCAGTCATAAGGATCAGCAGGGAGAGAATCAGGGGGATCGTCTTTGGCATGGGGAGCCTCCGAGAGGAGAACTGGATCGGGAGCCATCGGTTTCTACGGGATCAAGTCTACGCATTTTCAGGGGATTTCGCAAGAGGGGAGAGGTTTGTCAAAACAGCAAACACAGCCGGGGATTATGTGGGAAAGATGCCATCGTAGAGCATTTTGGCTCCGGTGATGGCGAGGAAGACGTAGATGACGGCGTTGAAGATCTGGCCGCTCATCCGGCGATTTAGCCAAGCTCCGGCCGCGACGCCCAAGATGCCGAAGATCACCAGCCAGGCGTCCCATTTCAGGGTATCGAGGGTAATGTAGTTGAGGTCCTTAGCCAGGAAGCTGGCGGCGACGTAGAGCGGGACCTTGAGTGAGTTCATCGTGAGATAATAGCGGGCCGTGGTTCCGACGAAAACGCGCCGGTCGAGGCGCTGGGGGAGGAGGAACATGTTGACGAGGGGCCCGGCGGCGTGGGCGACCATGGTGACGAATCCGGCAAGGGCGCCGATGATTCCGCCGCTGAGGAGATTCGGCTCGAAAGCCGGGCGTTCGCGACCGGAGCGGAAGACCTTGAGAATGCAGAAGAAGAGGGAGACGACCCCGACGATGATCCGGATCCAGCGGTCGCCGTCGACGTCTCCCTGGCCGAACCAGAGGAGGCAATACAGTCCGAATCCGAGGCCGACAAGGGCGCCGAGGCAGAGGAGGACGTAGCTTTTGGGATGCCATTCGGTGGGGAACTGCCGCCAGGTGAAAATGTCGCAGACGATGAGGAGGGGGAGGATCATGGAGAGCGCGACGTTTCCGGGCAGGGCGAGGAGGAAAAGCGGTGTAGCGAGAATTCCGACGCTTCCGCCGAAGCCGGCCTTGCTCAGGCCGATGATGAAGGTGCCGCCGGCGGTCAGCAGAATGTAGAAGAGGGGGTTGACTTGGGCGACATCGGGGATGATCCAGCTCATGGG
>JABMPG010000119.1 GCA_013203855.1 bacterium | reverse complement strand
CGTGTGCTGGACGACGGCGTGGGTGTACTCGTGGGCGATGACGTCGAGCGAGCCGGCGAGGGGAGAGAAGGCGGACTGGCCGTCTCCGAGGGCGACGACACTGCCGTTCCAGAAGGCGTTGTCCATGGGCTGGCCGTTCTGGGCCACATGGACGAGGGTGAGCATCGAGGCTCCCTGGTCGTCATAGGAATCTCGGGCGTTGTCTCCGAGTCCGCGATAGAACTGGTAGACACGGCCGGTGTAGTCGTGGGCCGAGACGGCTACGGGGTCGGACCATGTGTTGTCGGTGGAGGTGAAGTGATAGATGGTGGACTCGTTGTTGGCGTCCTGATCGCGCAGGTCGAGGGTCCAGACCACTCCCTTGGGGTCCGATGTCAGTTCCTGAGCGGTTTGCCCGGCTTCGAACATGGCCCGGCTGGCATCGATCAGGTAGTACTGTCCGCCGGTCTGATAGGTGTTCAGGGTAACGGTTTCGCCCGCGAGATTGAGGGCGGAAGCGGTGGCGGGACCGTCGAAGTTGGTGGCGTTGTAGCGGTCGAGTATCCGGCCGTCGGAGGCGTCAATGAAGAGCCGCCACCAGTCGCGGAAGTTGGGCCGGATCTCTACGATCCAGATGAGACTGAGGGGCTGACGAGGAGCGGATTGCCAGTACCAGGAGGTGGCTGTGGCGTATTCGAGACCAAACGCGGCAGCTTCGTTGGGCGTCCATTCCGGCGTGAGGGCCTGATCGGCCAGCCATTTCTCCGCCACCGCGATCGCTTTGTCCGGCTCGATGGCGGGAGACTCCGCAGTTTCGGGGGCGGCGGGTTCGACGAGCCCGTTGATGGAAACGAGATTGCCCGACGAGTCGAGATGGACCGTCAGTTCGCGTCCCCAAACCGGGGTTCCGCCGATCCGCTGGCGAAGGCGGAGGTGGGTCATTCCGGAAGCATCGGAGCGGGTATTTTCAAGGGAGAGCTGCCGACGGGGCTGTGTTAGGCCCAGAAGGTTCGACCGGGATTCGAGAAAGCGCAGCGTCGTTTCGCTCGGGGCCTCGCCCGCCTGGCCCTTTGAGAGGTGAGTCTGGCCAAGGGGGGGATGGATGGCGATGACGCCGACCCGTGAGTCGATATAGACGGAAGCGTCCTCTCGCCGCACGACTTGCAGGGGGCGGTCGGATTCGGCCCATTGCATCAGGCGGGGCTGGCTGGCGGCTTGACTGGCGTTCGCGCCCCGGTCGGCGGGGGCGTTTTTCACGCGCTGGCTGTGGAACGGAGAGGTGTTGTCGCTCAGGGCCGTTCGGCGGAGTGTCGCCCCCCTGTTCGCGGCGGTTCCGGGCTCCTTGACCGACTTCCCCGGAAGGCCCGCTGCGGCCATTGAGGCCATCACCAATACAACAAGAATGACCAGCCCCCGCATCGCATATTTCGGCATGAGAATATCCCTTTCCCGTTGTGCGTGTCCCGGCTTCTCCTCGAACGAAAAAGTCGCTATAGGACTTTTCGGCGGGCTTGAGAGGCAACTCAAACGGGTTTTGTCTGGAGGAGGGGTCTGGTGAGAGATGCTGGCTGGAGCCAGTGCATTCGGAAGATCTTCTTTTTCGCCATGATCCGATCTCAAGGCAAAAAACATCCAGGATTCGACAGGCCCCTACTTCTCCGGTTCCTCGTTTTCCTTTTCCTCCCCCTCTTCATCTTCGCGGGGAGGATGTTCGCTGTCTTCGTCTCGCGCCTGGTCGATGAGGTGGAAGATTTTGAAGGCTTCGCCTATTGAGGAGTCTTGCTTGAAGTGGGGTTCGGGGAGACGTTTGAGGTCGAGGCGGGTGGCGAGCAGGTGTTTGATGAAGCCTTTGGCGGCTTCAAGGGCGGCCATGGTCTCGCGGGCCTCGTCCGGGTCGTCGGAGAAGATGCTGACGTGGATGATGGCTTCGGAGAGGTCTTTGCTGATCTTGACCCCGACCGGGGTCACCATCCGGACGCGGGGGTCTTGGAGGTCGTAGGCGAGGATCCGAGCCACCTCCTGTTGATAGACTTCTTCAACACGCTTCATGCGTGAATGCAGCATGTTCCTGTTCCTTCCATCCGAATCTGGCGCCTTCAGGCATCTTCAGTACAGCACGGAGTTCAGCGTAAAAGCAAGTTTGGAGTTTTGAATCTGAGGCGTGGATCAGCGGTCGGGGTTCCGGATGGTGGCGCACAGTCGGGAGCGACACTATCGTTTGATAGTTCTTGATAGATGTATCGTGGATCTGGTGGAGGTTATCCTACCCCCTTTCAGGGCTGAAAGGATGCAGATCACTTGCCCCAGGGCACGCTTCGGTTGTGGGCTTTGAACCTGGTCGCCTTCAGCGCCCTCTGAAGCTGAGGGACGATGCCGGAGCAGGGATGAGAACGGCCTGAGAAGGTGCGGAAACAATGTTAAACGGTCGTGCCGGGGCGACTGTGCCACAAACAACGGGCGCGAGGGGGCTTGACAAGGGCTTTTGCGCGCTCTTAGATAGGGGGGCGCGCCCGATTGCCTGCTATATAGGCGCGCGGATGGATGCCTGCCGATGAAAATCGAGGAAGTTCGTGTTCTGATCGCCGACCGGGAGCCCACGACTGTGGGGCTGATCCGTCGTTCCCTGCGGGGGATGGGTTTTCGTTCCTTGGAGACGACCACGAATGGCTATCAGACTCTGATCGCGCTGAAGAAGAACTCTTTCGATCTGCTTCTGCTGGATTGGCGGCTGCCGAACCTGGATGGGGAGACGATCACGCGGTACTTGCGGCGGATTCCGCGCTATCGTCAGCCGAAAATGATCGCGATGATCGCGAGTTCGGACCGGGAGGCTGTCCAGAAGGGGGTGCAGTTGGGGTTGCAGGACTATCTGGTGAAGCCTTTTCGGGGGAGGGTCCTGCAGGAACGCATTGAAAAAGTCCTGGATATTCGCATACTGTAGGATTGGCTGGAGTCTCCCTCTGGGGGCAGCCCTGACAGAAAGGCCTCGAGAATGAATAAGATACGAGTCGCGGTGGTGGGAGCCGGCCACATGGGGGGCCGCAACCACGCCCGTATTCTGGCGCAAAATCCCAATTGTGACCTGGTGGCGGTGGCCGACAAGGATCCGGACCGGGTCCAAAAGGTCGCCGAGCAGTGGAAAGCGCAGGCGTTCACGGATTATGAGGATTTGATCCGCGACCGGCTGGTGGACGCGGTGGTGATCGCCGTGCCGACCTCGCTGCACCATGAGGTCGCGACGAAATTCCTCCAGAACGGCATTCATTGTCTTGTCGAGAAGCCGATCACGGTGACGGTCGACGAGGCGGAAGATCTCATCCGGATCGCCCGCGAAAAGAACTGCGTGCTTCAGGTGGGGCACGTGGAGCGGTATAACGCGGCCATCCGGCGCCTGCGGGACGAGGTTCTGGACAATCCCGGCTTTGTCGAGTGCCATCGCCTGGGGCCCTTTACCTCGCGCGTGGCAGATGTCGGGGTCGTTCTCGATCTGATGATCCACGACATCGACATCGTGCTCCAGATTGTCGATTCGCCGATCGTGTGGATCGACGCGGTAGGAGTGAGTATCCTGACTGACAAGGAAGATTTTGCCAACGCGCGGATCAAGTTCGAGAGCGGATGCACGGCGAACCTGACGGTGAGCCGCGTGACGCCCAAGGTCCTGCGCAAGATCCGGATCTTCCAGCGAGATACGTACGTCTCGATCAACTATGTGAAACAGTCCATGCAACTCCATCGTCGCGTGGCCCGGCCCGGCGCGAAGGCGGGCGAGCCGAACGCGGATATCGTGGTCAAGCGTCTGCGCCTCAAGAAAGAGGACATGCTGAGCCTCGAACTGGATGATTTCATCCGCGCAAGCACGCTTGGCGGCGACCCGACCGTGACGGGCCAGCACGCCCGGGACGCCCTGGAGACAGCGGTGAAAATCGCCAAAATGATCGAAGAACGCCAGCATGAGGGCGTCTTCCAGTTCAGCAAGAGCCAGTGAGGGCGAGAGATCCCGCGCGCATGACCGTACCGTTCAAAATCTTCTTCGTCGTCGGCGAACACAGCGGCGACATGCGGGCCGAGAAACTGATCCGCGAGATCAAGGGTCTTCGGCCGGATTGGGAATTGACCGGACTGGGCGGGCCGCTCATGGAAGCGGCGGGGATGGAATTGCTGCGCAACATGGTGGACGATCTTGCCATCATCGGCTTCGTGGAGGTCTTTCTCAAGGCGCCGACGCTGGCGCGGGTCTATCGCATGGTCAAGCGGTACCTGCACGAGGAACGGCCCGACGCAATCGTGCTCGTGGACTATCCCGGCTTCAACATCATGCTGATGGCGCCACTGGCTCAAAAACTGGGCATTCCAATGATTTACTACATCGTGCCCCAGTTCTGGGCCTGGAAACGGGGCCGGATCAAGAAGTTCAAAAAGTACTTTGACAAGATGTACCCGGTCTTCCCCTTCGAGGCGAAGCAGCTCGCCCAGGAAGGGATCGACGCCGACTACCTGGGCCACCCGCTCCTCGACGAGATGAAGCAGACGATGAGCCGCGAGGAGGTCTTCCAGGCCTTCAAATTCGATCCCGATAAAAAACTGATCGGGATGCTTCCCGGTAGCCGTCGGCGCGAAGTGCGGGTCCTCCTGCCGATCATGCTCGAGGCGGCCCAGCGGCTCAGGGAGATGCGCGACGACGTGCAGTTCGTCCTGTCGAGGGCAAACACGGTCTCGCTCGACGTGATCGATAACTATCTTGACGAATACGACGTGCCTATCACGGTCGTTAGCCAGGAAGAATACCGCTCTCAGATCGGCCCGGCCCTCGATTTCGCCTGGGTCAAGTCGGGCACCTCGACCCTTGAGTGCGCCCTCCTCGGCGTGCCGTTTCTTATCATCTACAAGGTCCACTACATCACCGGCCTCATCGGCCGCGCCATCATCAACACCCCCTTCATCGGCCTGCCCAACGTCGTCGCAGGCGACCTCATCGTCCCCGAACTCCTCCAAGAACAAGCCACCGGCCAAAACCTCGCCGAACAGAGCCAACGCTACCTCCGCGACACCCGCGCCTACGAAAACATGCAGTACCAGCTCAAAAAAATCCGAAACATCTTCGGCCCCCCCGGATCGTCGCGACGCACCGCGGAATCGATCGTGGGGTTTCTGGAGGGCTCTGAGGAAGGCAAGGAGGCCGACGCCGCGGGAGAAGCCGTAACGAACGAAAAGCCGGCGGAGAAGGCTTCGGCGGAAGGGTGAGTGTTACTGTCCCATTCCGCAAGACACGGTCCGTTAGGGGAATGCCAAGCCTCGAGATCTGGGGAAGTGGGAGATGAGTGAGGCGTCTCTGAACTGGGATCTGACGAGCTGACCTGCATTTCGCCTTTGGAGAAGGAGCTATGTGATGCCGACTCAGCTCTACGCCGACTATGATTCCTTTGCCTGGCTGTACAACCGAAAATGGGGTTGCTTCGCCAAGTTTTTTGTCCCGGACCTCGAAGATCGGGTTCTGTCTGCAATTCGTGAGGGCGCTTCAATCCTCGATCTCTGCTGCGGCACGGGCAATCTGGCAGCGGTCCTGTCGGAGCGCGGTTACAACGTGACGGGAATCGACGGTTCGCCGAAGATGCTGGAATTTGCTCGCGAAAATGCCCCCAAGGCAAAGTTTATCCGGGCCGACGCTCGAGATTTCTCAATGCCGTCTCGGTTTCATGCAGTTCTGTCGCTTTTCGATAGCCTGAACCACGTCATGAAGATCGACGAACTGGAGGACGTGTTTCGGAACGTTTTTACCGTTCTCCTCGAGAAGGGCGTTTTCTTCTTCGACCTGAATACCGCTCATGGGTTTGCGGAACGCTGGAGAGGCAAGACAAGTGGCATGATTGAGGAAGACTTCGTCTACGCGAACCGTACATCCTATGAATCGGAAACTGGCATAGCCGAAGCGCATTTCGCCATCTTTCGGAGGGATAAACAGTGGGAGCGCAATGACGTCATCTTCTATCAGAGATGCTATTCGGAGGACGAGATCCTGGAGGTCCTGACGAGTGTCGGCTTCCAAGACATCACCGTTCTGGATGCATCGAAAGACACCCAGTTCAGGGACGTCGGAAGGTCATTCTTTCTAGCGAGGAAGTGGAACAAGGGGATGGTCAACGGCCTCGAAGAGGGGTAGCAGTTCCTCTGTGCCTCGGCGGGGTACTCCAGGGCCCCAAGAGGCCAAGTCCCCGCAAAGGCGCAGAGAACGACGCAAGATGAGATCCGAGGGTTCGTGGTAGATTCCACCATCGCGGCCCACTGGGGACCGCGTCCGACATTTCTGGGGATGGTGTGCGAAGTTGACCTGCCCCTGATGGAGGACGAATCAAGCGGATGACCAACCGCCTGGAAGAAGATCTGTAAAGATACTCGGCGCGATTGCTCGTAGCGATTTCTTGTGGTTCAGGTTTCCAGCCTGCCGTTCCGGGATTCTGTGATACGAGCTCCCGATGGGGGCTCGTATCTTTGAGAGAATCTGCGGGGGCGACAGGATCGGGTCACTCGTTCTTGCTCCCGGACGGAAAGATTGTTATAAGTCAGGTGCGCCGGATGTGCCAGCCCCTGTGCGGTCGAGGAGAAGGTGTGGGACTGGCGCCCTCTCCGGTTCTGGACGGAAAACACATGCGTTCTCACCTTGGCATTCCTCCGAAGAACTTTCCCTTCAGGCTTCTATGCCGTGCGGCGATTTTTCTCGCTGTCTTTTTGACGGGTGTGGCCGGGGCGCAGCCTGTCTCGCTTGAGATAATGGCGTCGGGCACCGGCGAAATGGCCTATGCGGTCGAGAACCTGAGCGGCGGGTTGTATCTGTCCGTTTCCCGCACCAATGAACTTCTCCGCCGGATCGATCCCATGGCCGAGATTCGGTGGGATGCCGTCACGGGACTATATCGCGCTCAGGTTCAGGACAAGGAGTTCAGCCTGTTCCGCGACCGGGCGGTTGTGGTCTATAATCAGGCTCTTATCGACACGGACCGGCCGCTGTTGGCCGCACGGGGACAGGTTTTCGTCCCTCTCTCCTCCCTGGCGGAGATGTTGAAGCGTCTGGAAGGGGTCGAGAGCAATACGGCCGCTCTGCTGGGACCGGAGCGGCCTGGCCCGGTGGAGACCCCGCCGGTGAGTCTCCTGCCACAGATCGACACCACCGCTCCCGGGGTGAACATGGGTTCGCTGGTGGAGACCTTTCGCCTGATCTCGGGCGGGGAGAATCTGTCGGAGGACGAGGTTCGTCAGGATTTTCGTCTGGGCGCTCGGCCGTTGCTGGCGCGAAAGGTCGTCGTGCTCGATCCGGAAATAGTCAGAGCGTCGGCCGAGAGTGAGGCAGCCCTTCCCCGACCCGGCGATAGCCGCGAGGAAGGGGTCGATCTGACGCTTCGGATCGCCGAGCGCTGTCGGGCGCTTCTGGTCGACAATCCTTCTATTTCGGTGGTGCTAACGCGGGATTCCCTGGGGGCGTCGCCCTCTCAGCCCGAACGTCTGGCCGTCATCAACGGTTCAGGGGCGAAGGCACTGATCTCGCTGCGGTACGACTGGTCGGACTTTTCCGAGAACTCGGGCTATCGTCTGTTCACGGTTCACGAGGCGGTGGATCCGGAGGGGCGGCGGTATCATGGTCGGCACGAGGAGCCGTGGCGGTTGCCGTTGGAGGTACAGTATGTGCCGTATGAGAATCTGAGCCTGGCCTTGGCCGAGTTTGTGGACGCCGAACTGTCTCGGGCGGGTTTTCCGGCGGCGGCGGAGAAGCGGCGTCTCGCGCCTTTCTATCTTCTGCGGCGGGCTTCCATGCCTTCGGTTTCGGTTGCGCTTGGTTACACCAGCCACGGAGAAGACCGGCGGCGGATGGAGGAGGATCGTTACGTGGAGTTCGTCGCCCAGAGTCTGGCACAGGCGCTTCTGCTTTTCGATCGCTGGCTGAACCAGGTCTGGCTGGAGGGGCTGCAATGACCTCGGGCGTTCGTCTGGACAGGCTTTCTCCGTGGGTGATGTTCGCCATGTTTGCGGCGGCTGTGGCGGTTTTCGTGGGAACGTTGTTTCTGCTGGGATGGTGGATTCGCGAGCCAGGGCCGAGCGAGGCGGGGCGGGCGCGTCTCGCGTATGACGATGTGCTCTATCTGTCGAATGCGGATCAGAACCCCTTGGCGGAACGGATTCGTCTGGCCCGCGAGACGCTGGAGAAGCGGCAGGTGCGAGTGTTTTTCACGGCTGACGGGGTGCGTCTTCGACCCCAGATGCTAGTGCTGGGCGAGATTTTGGAGCCGCATCAGCGGTTGAGCGTGGTCTTGCGGGAACTGCTGAACGGCCCGGCCAGCGAGTATCTGGTTTCGACCCTTCCCGACGGTGTGGAATTGCGGGGATCTTATATCTGGGAGAAGATTGCAGTTGTTGATTTTTCGTCGGAATTGCGGGAGCGGCGGGGCGGGCCGATGGCGGAGTTGCTTTGCGTGTATGCTATCGTGAACACGGTCTTGGAGAACGTGGACGGCGTGGAGGCCGTGCGGATCCTGGTGGAGGGTGAGCCGGTCCCGGTTCTGTGGGATCAGGTGGATCTGACGGCGGCGCTGAATGAGGACGTGTCGTTGATTCGATGACTGGCGGGGGGATTTTTCGGGGTTAGGCCCGTGCGGGGTATTGCGTACGGGCTGGGCATCGGGTTGCCCAAGGATGTTGGACATGCCTGGCACACTGAAGCGAGGGCTACGAGATTATGGAGGTTTTCATGGCGCAGGAAAGGGACTTGCAGGAGACTTTTGATGCTGTCGGGAAGCTGGCCGGCAGCGAGGGTGCCGAGGGATCATTGTTGGGTTGGGCCCAGTCCCTGCTCGAACATCTCTGGTTCTCGGAGGGAATGTCGGTTCTCGCGGCCCGGGGCCTGATCATTGCGGTCGTGCTGTTGTTGGGGCTCGGGGCGTATTGGCTTTCCCGGATCATCTTGTTCCAAGTTGTCTTGCGGCTGATTCGGAAGACCAGTTACAAGTGGGACGACATGCTTCTGGAGCGGCGGGTCTTCGATCGGCTTGCGCATTTTGTGCCACCGATCGTGGTTTACAAGGCCTCGACGCTGGCGTTTTTCGACCTGCCTGAGGCGTTGGGGCTGATCCAGGTGGCGGCGAGCATTTACATGGTTGTCATCGCCCTTTTGGTGGCGAGTTCGTTCCTGAATGCTCTGCAGGCGATCTACAACACCTAACCGGTTTCGCGTAAAATTCCGATCAAGGGCTTTCTTCAGGTCGCGAAGCTGGCGCTGGTCCTGCTGGGTATTCTGTGGATTCTGTCCTATGTCGTGGGGAAACCGCCGTGGCACTTGCTGACAGGGCTTGGCGCCATGACGGCCGTTCTGCTGTTGATTTTCCGCGACGCGATCCTGGGCTTCGTGGCGGGGATCCAACTGACGGCCAACAACATGGTGCAGACGGGCGACTGGATTTCCATGCCCAAGTATGATGCGGACGGCGATGTGGTCGACGTTTCTCTGACGACGGTGAAGGTGCAGAACTGGGACAAGACGATCACGACGATTCCGACCTATGCACTGGTTTCCGATTCCTTCAAGAACTGGCGGGGAATGAGCGAGTCGGGCGGCCGTCGGATCCAGCGGGCGGTTTATATAGACATGAACACGGTCCGGTTCTGCACGCCGGAAATGCTGAAGAAATTCCGGCGGATTCAGCATATTTCCGGCTATATCGATCAGAAGTTGGAGGAGATCGGCGCCCACAATCGGGAGCATGACGTCGACGACTCGGTAAAGGTGAACGGACGCAGGCTGACGAATATCGGCACGTTTCGTGTCTATCTCCAGGCCTATCTTCGGCATCACCCAAAGGTCAATCAGGAGATGACGTTTCTGATCAGGCATCTTTCGCCGGGAGAGAATGGTTTGCCCGTCGAGGTTTATATTTTCAGCAACGATCAGGTCTGGGCAAATTATGAGGCAATCCAGGCGGATATTTTCGACCACATTCTGGCGGTGATTCCGGAGTTTGGCTTGCGCGTTTTTCAGAATCCGTCGGGGTATGATTTCCGGATGGCGTTTGGGGAGAGTGGACGGGATATCGAACGGACTGAGGCGGGCTGAAAGTCAGGCGGAGAAGTCTGGCTTGTTCAGGTTTGCTCGGCAGGCATTTCGAGGATACGTTTCTTGGGGTCCAGGAAGAGGACCCGGTCAAAGAGCGGCAGTTCGCTCTGGAGGTGGGTAATGTAGATTACGAGGATGTTTCGGTCTCGCAGGGAAAGGATGCGCTCGAGGAATTCCTTCGAGGATTCCTTGTCGAGGCCAGAGGTGGGCTCGTCGAGGATGAGAATTTCAGGTTGACGGATGAAGGCGCGCGCCAGTACGACTTTCTGGCGTTCGCCGCCGGAGAGGAGGCGTCCGCCTTCACCCACGTTGGTTCGATAGCCCTCGGGGAGTGCTGTGATGAAATCATGACAGCCGGCCGCGCGGGCCGCCGCTTCGATCTGTTCCGGGGTGGCGTTTTCGAGGCCGAAGGCAATGTTTTCGGCAACGCTGCGGTCGAAGAGAACGGGGTGCTGGGTGATGAGGCAGATTTTTTCCCGGAGGCTTTTCAGACGGATGTCTTTGACGGGGATGTCGTCAATACGGATGGAGCCCTTGGTGGCGTGATAGAGGCGGGTGATGAGGTTGACGAGGGAGGACTTGCCCGCGCCGTTTCGTCCGACCAAGGCGACCATTTCACCGCGATTGAGGCGCATGTTCACGTTCTTGAGTGCAATCCGATTCTTCTCGGTATTGCCCTGCTGGATCGTGTAGGTGAGTCCGACGTTCGAGAAGACGAGTTGGTCCCAGTGTTTGGGAAAATCGACAGGATTGGGGCGGTCGACGATTTCGGGTTTCCGGTCGAGGAGGGCGAAGATGCGCTTGGCCACCAGGGAAGAGCGCTGCATTTTGATGTTCATGGTCATGATGGTTCGGAAGGGCTTGTAGAAGGCGATGACCGCGAGGAGGAAGATGAGCATCGTGCCCGGCTCGAGGCTCAGCATATCAGGGAAGATCAGGAAGGCGATAACGAACACGGCGAGGAGGACAAACATGTTCAGGTTGTCGACGACTGGGCGAATTATCGCCTCAGCCCGGCGTCGCTTCTCGGTCATGTCGACATAGTCGGAAATGGTTGGTTCCATGTAACGTTTTTCGAGTTCTTCCGCGCCGAAGGCCTTGATGGCTCGGATGCCCTGGAAGGCGTTGGACATGACGACCAGGGGGCCCGCCTCGCCCTCCAGCTCTCGTTTGAAGGTTTCCTTCAGCCTCCGTGTGAGGAGGAGGGTGGGGATGATGATGACGGGGAGGAGGACCAGCAGGAGGATCGACATCTTGAGGCTGATGACCATCAGGGCGCCGAACAGAATGAGCATTCGGATGGGGAGAACGATTCGGGTCGAGGCGACGAGCATGATGATTTCCTGCATTCGGAAGACTTCCTGGTAGCAGGTTTTCATGAGTTGGCCGGTGGGCGTGTTGTCGAAGAACTGCATTTCCTGGTCCAAAACGTTGCCGTAGGTCTTGCGCAATAGGTCGCTGATGGCGTCGATGCTGACGCGAGACATGCCGAAGCGGCCGACGAATTCGAAGAGGCCCTGGATGATCATGATTCCCATGATACAGAGGAAGTAGATGACCACGAAGTGACGGGTGGAGGTTCGGGCCCAGCCCAGAATCTTTTGTTTGGACGAACGGAATCGGTCGGACGCGGTCTGCAGGAATGGGAAATGCTCGCGAAGGCTTTTCTTTATACCGTGGGGCGAGGAGATCTGTTTGGGCGTGTCTTTCTCGGATTGGTCGGCGGGAGCCTCGAGAACGGTCTCAGCCTTGGGAGGACTGAGGATTTCGTTGAAGAGGGCCGGGACGGATATGAGCACCATGCTGAAGAGCGTTGAGGAGATGATCAGGCAGAGGTTGGACAGGATAATGGCGGTCTTGCGGGGGGCGAGGAGGCGCATCACGCGCCAGAGGACGGCGTCCCGGAGCGAGAAGCGGCTGGCGAAGAAGCCTGTGAGACGGCCGAGTGGATTCTTGACCGTCGGCCCGGAGGTGTCGGGAGCAAATTCTGGTTCGGAAAAGGACATGTTGGTTCTGCGCCGGGAAGGAGTGGTTCGATGGGGCTGGCTTTGGAGTCACGTAACCGGGCCGAAAGGCTCCCGGGGGCACGTCAGACCCGGTTACATTGTTACCAGAGAAGAGGCGGATTAACAAGGTCTAAGGGGAAGGGCTTGAGTTTCGTGTTTTGCGTTTGAGGTTTGAAATCTTGAGATTGTGGAGCCGCGAATGGACGCAAATCCCTCGGACCCAGGTCAGCCGATCCTTTTGAACCAGACGTTCATGTTTTCCATGCTTCCGATGATGTGGGTGTTGTGGTGGAGGGTGCCGGAGTAAGTGTAGCCGAGCTTGGCGAAGGTGATGTTCATGCCGAAGGAGATGGAGCGGGCGATGGTGTAGAGGGTGGGGAAGCCTTTTTCGGCCATGGCTTTTTCCATTTCCTGGAGGAGGGCGGTGGCGAGGCCGGCTCCGCGGAATTCAGGGAGGGTGGCGAAGTCGGTCATTTCGGCATTGAGGGCTTTTTCATCCATCTCGGCGGATGAGACGGCGATCAATTTGTCTTTTTGGAGGATGCCGTAATAGGAGACGTGTTCGGTCATGGTCTGGCGGATGTAGACGGGATCGTGGATGGGGAAGGGGTAGGACTCGAAAACTTGGCTGAAGACCTTTGCGGTTCCTTCCGCGTCGGAGTCTTCTAGCCTGCGCATGGCG
>JABMPG010000118.1 GCA_013203855.1 bacterium | reverse complement strand
TTGGCAACACTACTCTTAGAGATTGTGATATCAAGCTTCTTCAATTCTCCCTGAATCCGGGCATAGCCCCATTCGTTTTCACGGGCCATCTGGCACACTAACTCTTCGATATATATTGTCCATCAGCGAAGTGTATCGCAACCTCTTGATATTTCAACCACTTAATAGTATCGTACAACCATAATTCAGACGAGCTCTATATTTTTGGACCGGACGGGTTCACTCAAATGAGAATATCGGATAAGTAATATAGGGGATCGATGATGAAACGTTACTCCAAGGAAAAGGGACTTGCTATGAATGTACGCCACAGCCTCAAGCCGCTTCTCACCGTGGTACTGCTGAGCGGCGTGACGCTTGCCTTGGCGGCGGAACCCATTGATAGCACTGAGGCCCTGTGGAAGTCGCTCGACCCGTTTTACAAGCAGCACATTGTGGCGGACGGTCTGTTAATTACCGGGTCGGAGAAAGTCTCGATCCAGGCCTTGCGTGAAGCGGGATACCTGGCACGGAAGGTTCTGGCGAACCGGCCCGACGTAATGAAGGATCTTTTCGAAAAGCGAAAGATGTATGTGACCGTCATGGCGTACTGCGAACTGCAGACTGACTTGCCCGAATGCCGGAGGATGTCACTCTGGTGGGCTTATCGCGCGCGCGGTCTGGGCGGCCGGCCGGTTAGTTGTGGCGAAGAGAATCTACTAAATCTCAAAGGAGATCCCTGGGAGGGTGAAAATATTTTCATTCACGAGTTTGCTCACGCGTTGGAGGGAATCATCGGTGCCAGAGACGAGACGTTCAGCGCGCAGCTCAAGGCGCTGTACGATAAAGCCGATAAGAGCGGCCGCTTCCGCGGTTACGGGATCAGCAACATAGCGGAGTTCTGGGCTGAGGGCGTTCAGTCGTGGTTCAGTTGCAACGCGGCGATCCGGCCGAAATCCGGCGGATCTCTAAGCTCCTTGGAGATCGTTGGGCCCGAGGGAGAACACGTTTGTCACCTTAGAACGCGGGAGCAGATGAAGAAGTACATGCCCGCGTACGCCAAATTCCTCGATGAGTCATTTGGGCAGAACGCGTGGGTTTACGTGCCCGTGGCTCAGCGGCTTGACGAGCCGCATCTGGAAGGCTTTGATCCGACCGATGCGCCTACGTTCCGTTGGCCAGCCGCGGTGGTCGAGGCCTTTAATCGAATAGAGGCCGAAAGAGAAGCGGCCAAGTTATCTAAGCTCCAGGCAAAAGTCTCCGCCGAACGCTTGAACAGCCCGGCCACTGGTGCCGCAGCCCGGATGAAGTCGTGGGCGCAGCATGTGAAACTGAAAGAGGACTCGATATTCAAGGATTTGAAATGGACGGCCGTCGGTCCCAGGATTCAGGGAGGGAAGATCGAAAGCATTTCGTGTCCCGAAAGCCGTAAATCCACGATCTACGCGGGCGCGGGATCGGGTAACCTCTGGAAATCCGAAAACAACGGCACGACGTGGAAGCCGGTCTTCGAGAACGAGTCTACATTTTCCATTGCCGTCGTGACAGCATGCGACACGGACCCCAACCTGGTCTGGGTCGGCACAGGCGAACCCCACATGGCTCGCAGCTCGTTCGCAGGCGCAGGCGTATTCAAGTCGACCGACGGGGCCAAGACGTGGAAACACATGGGGCTTACGGACACACATCATATTGGCCGAGTCATCATTGATCCCAAGAATCCGGATGTCGTATACGTTGCCGCTCTGGGACACCAATACACGTACAATAAGGAACGCGGAGTGTTCAAGACCACCGACGGGGGGAAGACCTGGAAGAAGGTCCTCTACATCTCCGAGAAGGTAGGTGTCGTGGAAGTCGTCATGGACCCGTCCGACAACGAGACACTGTATGCTGTTGCCTGGGAGCGAGACAGGAAGGCCTGGAATAATATCGTTGCCGGCCCGGGCAGCGGAATCTACAAGTCGACCAACGCAGGCGAGACGTGGAAGCTTCTGACCAAGGGACTCCCCACCGGTGAGAAGGTTGGCAGAATGGGTATCGCCATCGCGCCATCCAATCCGAAGGTCCTCTACATTATCTGCGACCACCGTGGCGTCGGGGGCGAAGTCTATCGCTCCGATAATAAGGGCGAGAGTTGGCGCAAGACCCATGAGGGCAATGTCAAGAC
>JABMPG010000117.1 GCA_013203855.1 bacterium | reverse complement strand
GACCAACACAACCGCGATGCGAAACCCTTCGTCTGGCGCAAAACCGCAGATGAGATCATCGAGAAAGTCGGACGAGCAAGACTCGCCCTGGATAATGCCTCAACAGGATGAATCACACCACTAGCAGATCAAACCGGGCGGCACTGCTTTCCAATCATCGTAGCCTGAGATGGCTGAAGCCTTACTTCTGTGCAATAGAAAAGCGAGGCAGTGTGTCATACTATGGGTATCGTAGGGATCTGCTGCGAAAGCGGCATGGTTGCGTGTGGGTCCCGTTCGAAAAGCAATGGCTCAGTTTCTGGATGGGTCGATGGAGCTGCGATCGGATTCTTGCGGGAAGGGTAAGAGCGTGAAGACCTTTTTGCGTTTGTTTTCATTCGTGATCCTGGTTCCCTTGGCGCAGGGGGCGCTCGGGCAGTTGCCAGGCCGGGAACTCTGGCAAGTGGATACGCAAGATCCGGTGAAGTCGCTGATTCAGATCTCGGATCTGACCGTGGACGGCCTGCCAGATGTGGTGGCGGGTACCGAGGGCAACATGGTTTTTGTGATCGAGAGTTCGACCGGAGATGAATGGTGGTCCTATCTCACGGATGGGACGGTCCACTCCCTGGCCGCGATCGGGGACGTGGACGGTCTGAGCCAGGAGGATGTCCTGGCTGGTACGGCTCTCAACAGCGTATATTGTATGTCGGGCGAAAGCGACGGCTATGGTGGCGGAGTGGTGATCTGGAAAGATCCCTCACTGGGTGCGGATATCTGGTCGCTTAGTACGATCGGCGATATACCTACCAGTGGCGACGGATTGCGGGAAGGAATCGCCGGATTGGGCAACGGACGAGTGCTCTGCCTGAGCGGCGCTGACGGAACGGAGCTCTGGTCCGCCACAGTGAGCAATGTGGTCTGGACAGTCGCCTCGTGTCCTAGTGTCAATGCGGATGCCATCGAGGAAGTGATCGTCGGCACAGGAGGGAATCGCCTCTATCTGCTCGATGGCGCCACCGGTCAGGAACTGTGGTCTCTGTCGACGTCCGGTGACGTGTGGACCGTGGGCTGGCTTCCGGATATCAATTCCGACGGGGCGCCGGAGACGATCGCGGGGACGGCAGATGACACCGTCTATTGTATCAGCGGCAAATCGGTTCTGACCGGGACCATGCTCTGGAGTTTTCCGACCGAGTCGGACGTGTGGCGCGTGGTGCCCGTGCCGGATCGTCTCGGGCCAGGCCAGCACGCGGTGGCGGTCGCGACCAACGGGACGCTGGTCGATACCCATCTTCTCCGAGCAAGCACGGGGACGGAGATCTGGTCCACGGGACTTGCAGGAGGAGTTCATTCCCTGGCCACAACTGCTGATGCGACCCGCGATAGACGCGGGGACTTGGTCTGCGGCACGAAACTTAGCACAGTGGACGGACTGGATGGGAGAGATGGGGGCCATTTCTGGCGTTATCCTGCGCAGGCAGTGGGAACGATCAACGGCCTAGTCGCGTTGCCGGATCTGACGGGGGACGGTCTGGATGAGGTCGTTGCCGGCTCCCAAAGCGGAATTGTCAGCTGTCTTGAAGGGATTCTGAAGCCTCTGCCTCCGGCCTCCACCGTGCAGTGGGACGACTATCGATAAACTCCGGAAGTTTGACTCCACCACACAGAAACGGGACGGTTATATGTTGGGTAAGGTATCAAGAAACGGACGCCGCGCAACCTTCTGGGTCTTGGCCGCGCTGCTCCTGGTTTTCTGCCTGATCAGTCTTCCCGGCTGGCTGAACCGCATTGCCTTCCGGAACACTGACGACGTCGATCCGGCAGTCTCCTTGCTTCCCAAGGTCTCCCGGCCGGTTGGGGTCCGGTTCGATCCTTCCTACCATTATGGGAAATATCGTCGCCCGGGTGACTTGGCGACTGAACTGGCTGAGCAATGGCGGGATGCGGGCGTCAACCTGGTTTTCTACCGGGCATACGACCCGGAGCATGGGGCGTTTTACAGGACAGATTACACGCTGAACGAAATGGACGATTTCGGTGAGTTGGATCTGCTGAGTGCTGTCCTGCGGGAATGCCACCGGCGCGGAATCCAGGTGTACGCTTGGATCCCCGTGCTGAATCACGGCGGCGCCTGGAAGGCGAATCCCTCGTGGAGAAGTGTGCGGGCAGACGGATCGGAATACCGGGCGTCGAGCCTCGATTACCCGCTCTGCTCATGGAATCCGGCGGCGGCGGACTGGTGGCTGGGATTGCTGCAAGACCTTGTTTCGAAATACCCGGACCTGGACGGGTTGGACCTGGGAGAACCTGTGGTGAGCTGGCGCGAGGACGAGGCGTGCCACTGTGACTTCTGCCGAAAGGCGGCGGTCGATCATCCCCGGTTGAGCCGGGCCGGCATTCGCGCCGAGGCTTTGACCTATCTTATCCGTCAGAGCATGGCCGTCGCCCATCGCTCGGGACGCCGTGCTTCCGTGACCTTCGTACATCCCGTGCGGGCGTCAGGAGACCTGGAGTCGAACGAGCGGGCCATGGAGATCACGGGGCTGGACCTGGACACCATTCTGGCAGGTGGGCCGGATCAGCGTCCCGACATGATTTGTCCCGAGTTCTTGTGGCAAGAGCACCGGAGTCGACTTGCGGACAAGCCGGGCGCGGATGTGTTCACACCCATGTGGACCCTCGGTGCCGTTCGGCAGTTCATGGCTACGGTGGATGCGCCGGTCGAAGTGATCGCTCACCTCGAGATGACGGACTTCCCGGGGGTAGCGGTATCCGAATCGGACTTGCGCGCGAGCATGCGGGCGGCGATACAGGCTGGGGCGGACGGACTCGACATTTACAGCTCCACCATCCTGGCAGAGAAGGACGCCTGGTCGGCCTTGCGCAACGTTGGCAGTCTTTCCGTGACTCGCAAGTGCCTGGTGCTTCACGACGGAGTGGAGGGGCTGAGCGACGCGGTGCAGGTGGGTGAGATGCTGCGGCATTTCGACGTCGAGGTGACCCTGCGCGACGTCGCCACTTATACGTCGGGGACTCTGAGTGAGTTCGACAACACTTTCTATGTTGGCGTAGACTGGGGAAATGTCGTTCCCGCGGCCTTTCTGCGTGATATGGATCGCCCCGGCGCGACCTCGGTCTGCTGGCTTGGCTTCAACATCGACCAGCCTTTGAGCGTCGAGTCGGTTTCCAATCATCTCGGTCTCCAGTATCTGACAACTGTTGAAAACCAATACAACGCCGTGCGCTACAAGGGCACAGATCTCACGAAGGAAGACCCGTGGACCAACGTGGTGAATGTTTTCGAACCAGGGCGTTGCGTGATCCTGGCCACAGCGCAGAGCGAAGATGGAAAAACGGTTCCGTATGCGATTCGCAGCGGTCGGAACTTCTGGTACTTCGCCGACGTGCCGCCCATGTTCGCCATCGAGGGCGGCCGGTTTCTCGTCTTCGCCGATCTCCTGCACGATATCCTCGGCGAGGACCATGTGGAGAAGCGCACGGCCCTCGTCCGCATCGAGGATGTCCATCCCCTGAGCGACCCCGGAGCACTGCGAAGTCTGGCCGACCTCCTGCATGGGGAAGACGCGCCATTTATGGTGGGAGTCGTGCCTTATTATGTTTATCCTGAAGAGAATCTCTATATCTCCCTTTCCGAGAAGCCCCAAGTTGTCTCCGCCCTGCAGTATATGGTGCGCAAGGGTGGCACGATCGTCATGCATGGCTCGACACATCAGCGCTTTGCCGAGACGACGTCCGATTACGAGTTCTGGGATCCGGTGAGCGACAGCCCGCCGGAGGGCCAGAACGTGGAGACGATTCGACAGAAACTGGAGGAGGGACTTCGGGAATTCTGGGCAAATGAACTCTATCCCCTGATGTGGGAGACACCCCATTACGCCGGTTCTCAGTTGCTCTACAGCCACCTGCCCGACTACTTCTCCATCAGCATGGAGCGTCGCCAGTCCGCCGATCGGGTGGGAACAGACCAGTATTTGCCTTACTTGATCCGAAGCGATCGATTCGGCCAGATGATCGTCCCGGAGAATCTGGGTTACATTCCACTGGGCGACGCGCGTTCGGAGATCATCACCGAGAACACCGCCAGGATGAAAGTGGTGCGAGACGGTGTTCCTTCTTTCTTCTTCCATCCTTTTATCGATCACCAGATTCTTCGGAAGATCGTCCGTGAAGCAAAGACGGGGGGCTACACCTTTGGAAGTATCGCCGATCTGCCGATCCGGGTGCGGACCTCTTTCGGGGAAGTCACCAACATTCAGGGCGACTTGCGCGTAGAGACCGCCGTGCTATCGGGCCGAGAAGGTCGTCTGCGTTTTCCAGGGGTGCCTCGGGAGACTGCGTCCGTCCCCCCCGAGGAAAGCGGTGTGTACGACAGACAATCTGCTCTGGAGGGCACGGATCTATACTCTCTGTATTTCGTCCCCGCCAATCGCAAGCGCGTGACATCGAACGAGGTGGGCGCCGCGGGCACGCCGGACGATCTGGGGCTTCTGCGGAGCGTATCGAACGAATTCGGGGAGGAATGCCGGAAACCGATCCCTCTGATCGTCGGCGGAGAAATAGATCCCGAAGCAGACGGATGGGCCTCGGTCTTTGTCAACTTCGGCATTCAGTCTCAGCGCCTCCGCCCGCAGCAGTTTGCGATCATCCCCCATCCAGTCAACCTGGTCGTCGTGACGGAGAAAGCGGGGCGGGAACTGACTGGCGCCCAGATCGAAATGCTCGTCGATTCGGTTTCGGAGGACCGGGTATCCTTGGTCGCGAGTGGATTCCATGGTCTGGCCGACGCGATTGGGATTGAGAAAACCAGCCAGACGCTCGAGGTTCGAGAGGCCCAGGACGTCTTCTATACCGGTGTCGAAATTCACTGGAAGAAGCCAGTCTCGACTTTCGCATTCGAGTCGCCGGGAGAGGCTTCGTTCCTCTATCAGGACGCTGGCACAGAGACGCCGCTAATCATCAGTTCGCCTCTGGGGCAGGGACGATTTCTCTTCATGGGCGTCGGGTTGGTCGATGAAGACGGGGCTTCTTCCGCACGATTCCCTCATTTGCTTACACATGCCTTCCGGGCCCTTCGCCTGTATCCCTCCACCCGCATCGCGCATCACGAAATGTACTTCAATCCAGCCGATCGCGGCGAGGAGGTAAGCATCGAAGACCTCGTGATGGCCTGGCGGCGGGAAGGAG
>JABMPG010000116.1 GCA_013203855.1 bacterium | reverse complement strand
TATCTCTTCCGTCCGGCGTAGAGGACTGAAATTCCGGTTGTCAAGTTTTCGCAGGACGTGTCGGTCAGGCCGGCTTCCCGCATCCAGCATCGGACTTCTTCGCGGGGAGGAAAACCTTCCACGCTTTGAGCGAAGTAGTCGTAAGCATCGGTCCGTGCCAGGCGGTTTCCGATGCGGGGAAGGATCTTTGAAAGATACGGCCTGTACAGCGAGCGCAGGACGATGTTCGCGGGCAGGGAAAACTCCAGAATCAGCAGGTAGCCTCCAGGCCGGAGGACGCGCGCCATTTCTCTCACTCCGAATTTTCGGTCTACTAGATTGCGCAGTCCGAAGGAGACGGTGACCGCGTGGAAGGTGCCGTCGGGAAAGGGGAGCGCGAGGGTGTCGGCCTCGGCGATGAGAAGCGTCTCTTGTTTTCGCTCGGACTTCTTCCGCGCCCGAACCAGCGTAGGGTGGGCGAAATCGGACGCGACCAGAAGGCTGCGCTCCCCTAGTCGCTTCTTGATCGCCAGGGAGAGGTCGCCCGTTCCGGCGCAGACATCGAGGACGCGCGGTCGCTCGACGTTTTTCATTTTTTTCGCCAGAACCCGCGCGGTATGCCGCCACCACAGGCGGTCGACGGAAAGGCTCAGGACGTGATTCAGACGGTCGTAGTCCTCGACCAATCCGGAGAACATGTCCCGGATGCGCCGGGCCGCCGGAGTCAGAGAGGGGGTTTCGCGAGAGTCGGACATGAGGAACCAGGAAGCGGGAGTCGGGCGGACGGTCGAACGGCGGCTGCCCCCGGGCTGCGACAATACTCCACCCGGCTGGCCCTTGCAAGAGCGCGGGGCGCGGAGTAGCATGGCCGCCATGAGCGATGAAAAGGAACAGGCCCTCGTTTTGGAGATTCGAGAATACCGTGAGACGTCGCTTCTGGTGACGCTATTGACGCGGACGCGGGGCCTTGTCGGAGCCGTTGCCAAGGGAGCGCGGCGCTCGCGAGGTGTTGCCGGGACTCTTCAGCCTTATTCTCTGATCGAAGTCCGCCTGGCCGGACGGGGCGGGCTTTTCACGTTGGCCTCGGCGGAAATCCTCCATCAGCCCGAATACTGCCGCTGCGAGGGTGCGCTTGAGCGTCTGGCCTACGCTGGCGTTTATGCGGAGGTTCTATCAGGCGGCGCGGAGAACGACCCCCACAGCCATGAGCTGTTCGGCCGCGCCCGGCAGTTCTTCGAAGATCTGGAAGCAACGACGCACCCCGGCTCTTTCGCTCTCTGGCATCTCTTCGGGCTTCTATCCGCATTGGGCTACGCGCCGCGCATCGATAATATGGGAGACGCTTCTCCCCGGGGCGATTCGCTTGGACAGCGCCGCTACTTCGACCTGCTCGGGGGCGTTCTTCGGTCGGCCGCCGAGGCTGCTGGACCGCGGGATTTTTCCCTGACCGAGGAGTCTGCGCGTGCGCTCGACCGGATCGTTTCAGATGAGCCGGAACGGGTGCTCGTGAACCGCCGCGTGGGATACGTGCTGCTGCGCTTGGCGATGGCGTTGTTCGAGACGCATCTGGAGCGCCAGCTTCGTTCGCGTAAGTTTCTGGAGGAGATGGTGCTGGAGGCTCAGGAACCGAGAGCGGAAAGGCAGGGCCGCAAGGAGTCTTCATGAAGCGCTTTCAGGAAGGCAGGTCCTCACCCGACTTCTGCTTGCCCTCTTACATCACCTCTCGCGGGTCGGTCAACCGGCCCCGGAGCGCGGTCGCGGCGGCGGTCAGAGGCGAGGCGAGGTAGACACTGGAGTCCTTGCTCCCCATCCGCGCCGGGAAATTCCGGTTCGTCGTCGAGACGACTACCTCGTCGGCATGTGTCCGGCCGAAGGTGTCGATGGGACCTCCCAAACATGCGGCGCAGGACGGCGGGCCGATTTTGCAGCCGGCGTCCGAGAAAATTTCGCGCAGGGTCCGCCCGTCCACCTTCTCGGTGTCGAGCGCCTTGTCCACCGGGGTCGTGGCAGGGACGATGAAGGTCTCGAGGGCCACGGAGCCATTCTTCAGAATCCCCGCCGCGGCGATGAAATCCGTCACCTTGCCACCAGTGCAGGAACCAATGTAAACGCGCGTGACCTTCGCGTCCTTCAGGTCGCGTACAAGGGCTTTTTTGTCGGGCGAATGGGGACAGGCCACCACGGGCTCGAGTTTCGAAGCGTCGTAGATTTTCTCCGAATGGAAACGCGCGTCGGCGTCATTCTGGACTTCCTGGTAGTCCGTCCTAGTTCCGCCCTGGCGCGTGCGTTCGTCGACGTACGCCCGGGTCGCGTCATCGGTCGCGATGATGCCGTTCTTGCCTCCGGCCTCGATGGCCATGTTGCAGATCGTCATCCGCTCGTCGATGTTCAGCGCGTGGATTGCCTCTCCGGCGAACTCCATCGTGCGATAGGTCGCGCCGTCCACGCCGATGTCGCCGATGATGTGG
>JABMPG010000115.1 GCA_013203855.1 bacterium | reverse complement strand
TAGATGAGGACGGCCGGCGGGGACTTGGGATCGCTATTGGCGGAGTCGGCGGCGTCTTGGCAGAGCTGTTTGAAACGCTCGGGGGTATTCTCGGTGATGATGGATACGTAGGGGTACTCCGGGGTGGTGAACGGCCAGGGAACGTCCTGGCGGCAGCGCGGCGTGGGATCGTAGCCCATTGTGATAATCGGGATGTTGACCAGATCCGTGGCGACCATCCGTTCCCAGTGTTCCTTGTGGGCTTCGATAACGCCCTCGTAGTCCTCAAAGTCGATGGCTCGGGTGGGTTTGGCACTGTTGACGTTGTAGCGGCTAGTGCTCTTGAATCCGGCGTCTTTCAGCACGTGGACCTCGTTCGGGCACTTTGTCATACCGGCCCAATGCATAGGCGGCAGGCCTTCCTTCTCCAGGCGAGAATCGATGGCTTGGAAGATGCCTCGCGTTGCTTCCGGGCCGCCAATCTCCGTGATGAATCGCACCGGTTGGTAGATGTTGAAGTAGAGCCCGCCATCGACCCGCCAGTAGTTGGGCTCGCGGAAGTAGTGCTCGATGCAGTAATCGACGACGCGGTTGATGTCGCGCGGGGAGTGACGCGACGGCAGCCAGACGTTGCGGCGTGCGCCCGGCTCGGGGCAGAACTGGTCGGTACGGTCGTGATTGGCCCACATCAGGCAGAATCTCATGCGCCCGCGATTCGGGGCGCCCAGGAAGCCCTGCTCCAACGCCTCCTGCATGTTGCGCACGCCGCTGTACCAGTACCAATCGTACATGAACACGTCGATGCCGTGGTCAGCGGCCAGGTCAATCTCCTTCGCCGCCCATTCCGGATCGCTTTCGTCGAAACAGCCCCAGGTCGGCTTGAGCGGATGGTGGTGTCCCGGGAACCGCGGAACGGCCGCCTTGAGTCCTTCCCACTCGGTCCACCCCTCGCCCTTCCAGGAACTGCTGTGGTCGTAGTTGTGCCAGTGCGGGTAATAGATCGCGACGACCTCGGGACGCCTGCCGGAATTGGATGTGCTCATGACTCACGGGCTCCATTCTCTGTAAAGTATGCTAACGCTATGTGGATGCGGCAACACATCCAACCTCTATCCCAACCCCATCGCCTTCAGATTCCGATAGCTGATCGCCAGGGATTCGAAGGGATCGCGGTCGTAACACTTGTCCTGCTCGACCAGGGCGAACTCGACGCCGACTTCCTCGGCGGCCTCCAGGATACCCTTGAAGTACATGTTCCCCTCGCCGATCTCGGCAAAACGCTGCTCACGGCCGGGGGCCATGGTCATGTCCTTGAGGTGAAGCAGGGGCTGACGCTTGCCGAGCTTTCTGATCCACTGAATCGGATCGCCGCCGCCGGCTTGGATCCAATAAACGTCGATCTCGGCCTTGAAGTGTTTCGGATCGGTCTGGGCGAGACAAATCTCCCGGCGCCGCTCATACTTGAACGTCGAGGGCGAGAACTCCGGACCCGGATCGAAGGTGGCGCCCACCCGTGCCTCCAGTCCCGTGACCTGGCGTATGTGTCGTGCAGAATCATCACCAGGCCGCGCAGGGCTCCGTACGTCCAAGGCAGGGGGTTCTCGCAATAGAGATAGGACCGGCTGTGCAGACACTGGCCCTCGGGATCGCCCGAGACGTTTCCCTGCGGGTTGGCGTGTCCGATGAAACACCCCCACTCGAAAGCGTCTCCCTCTTCACCGCGGTAGTCGAGAATCTCGGATCCGTCGCCGATCCACAACAGGATCTGGAGGCGTTCTTCGGCCCGAGTCCAGAGGGGTCGCCACTGTTCGAGAATCCGGTGCGCCACGGCTCGGAGGCCCTCAGGGCTTCGGTCCCGGAATGGTTTCAGCGACATTTCGAGGCCTACGGTCTTCAGCGTGCTCATAGGGTATCGCCCTCCCCGCGAGTTACCACCGCCGACTCCAGCCCGAGAATCTCCGCAATCCGGGCCAGATCGTCGGCGCGATGGCCAACGCCCAAGGCAAAGTGATGAGTGGGGCCCTCCGCCGCCCAGCACTTCAGAAAGGTGCGGACATCCGGCCGAAAGCGACCATGCGTGTTCGTGTTTCCCGTCGGGGGAACCGGTCCGGGGCACGACTCCCCCTCGGCGATGACAGCCTTGAACCGGCCCGACGCCGTGCTGGAAAGACTCATCAGGCTGATCGCCCCTTCGCGAATCTTGAACTCCACGCCGGCGCCCTCTCCGGGTTTGCCATGGTAACGGTCCAGGCTTCTCAGAACCGGCTTGCCGTGGGCGATGCCGATGTGATGGGGACCGTCGTGCCCCACGAGAACCGTGTCCCGGTCGAAATCGATGGGG
>JABMPG010000114.1 GCA_013203855.1 bacterium | reverse complement strand
GTCGGGCGAGCGGAAGACGCGAGGTTCCTGGTCGCGGACGGTGACTTCGACCCAGGGGATTTCGAGGCGTTTTTCGTCCCGGGGCCAGTATCGGAGCTGGACGTGGTCGCTGCTGTGCCAGTGGATGCCGGCTCCTCTTCCGAGTTCGGGATCGCCGCCGCCGACCTTGAGGAGGAGGTTGTAGCGCATGGGCGTGTTGGCCTGGTCGGGTGAGAAGTGCCAGATGACGCGTTCGATTGAGTCAGAGAATTTTTCGGGCCAGTGGCATGCCTCGCAGGTGTCCTGGGCGGGCCTGAGGTTTGCGACGGGAACCTCGATGGGGAGTTCGTAGGATTTGGTGAGGACGGAATAGACCTGATAGAGGCCGGAGATTTTTGATTTGACAAACCATTCGGCTCCCGGGCCGATGTGGCATGCCACGCATGGGACTCGGGCGTGGGGGGAGTGCTGATAGGCTGTGTGTTCGGGCTCCATGACGTAGTGGCAGACCTCGCCACAGAATTCGATGGATTCGGTGAAGTGATAGCCGCGGTAGACCGCGACGGCCGAGCCGGCGAAGACCAGGGAGAGGAGGACAGCGCCGATGAAGACGCGGCGTCGCTGCCAGGCGAAGTTCATGTTCACAACCGGGAGGGCGGGGTATTCGCCAGGGTCTCTCTTGTGGCGGCGACGCCATTCCAGAAAGATGCCGAGCATAACCACAGAGACCCCGAACATCAGGAATCCGGGCAGGATCATGTAGGTGATGATGCTCTTGTAGACATCCTCGGAGTAGAATAGAATGTCGGTTACAACTAGTACGGCGAGTACCGCGCCGATCACACAGACGATGAGCCAGCCGACAAGGCTGATGAAGTTTCGGGAGAGATGAGGAGGAGCGGGCATAGAAATCCTATTCCGGGGCGGTCATCACATTGAAGAAAAGAAGATGTGGAATGGTGAGTGCTTTTCTCGTATATTGAACCTCGGCGTGTTGTGACGTGAGCGGTGTTTGTGATGTTGACTCCTTTGGCCTCTTTCATTCTGGGGTCGCCGGGTTCCTCTTGGCAAGAAAAACTACACACCTTCTCTCAAATCTTTCTCTCTTCGGGGCTCGTGCTCCGGCGGTCGTGGTGTGGTTTCTGGCGATTTGTCCGGTTCTGGCGCAGTATCCGCCACCGGGGGGGGAGCCCTATCCAAAGATTGCCACGGCAGAGGTTTGCCTGTCGGAGCCGGGGCCGGGGTGCATGACGGCGGAATGTCATCCGATGGAGCCGGCCGGGCGTCGAATTCTGCATCCGCCTTATCTGGAGGAGCGGTGCGGGAAATGCCACGTGGCGCCGGATTCGGTATTGCTGGCGGTTTTACGGGTCTGGCCGAACGGGGTTTGCGTGTCGTGTCATCTGGATCTGGCGTGGGATTTCACCCAGGCGGATGTGCAGCATCCCCCGGGGCGGCATTACTGTACAACGTGCCATGAGCCTCATGGGGGGCGGGTTCGGAATCTTCTGCGGGATGAGACTCGGCTGGCTGAGTGCGCGGCGTGCCATGAAGATTTTCTGCGGGAGTCGCAGTCGAAGCCGTTTCGGCACCGGCATTTCGATCTGCGGACGGAGTGCGGTTTCTGCCATTATGCCCATCGGTCCGGTCTGGGGAAGTTCGTGAAGGAGAACTCGGCGGAGAGTTGTCTGACCTGCCATGATCTGGGGATTGCCATGGAGGACGGTCGGACGCTGGAGAACGTGAAACGGAGTTTGCAGCAGGCTCCCGTGGTTCACGAAGCTATGGAACAGCAGTCTTGTCCGGCATGCCATACGCCTCATGGTTCGGATCAGCCTTTTCTTCTGACGGAGGGATATCCGTCGGGCTCCTATGAAGCGTATTCGATTGAGCAGTACGAGCTGTGCTGGAAGTGTCACGATCCGGCGCTGGTCGGTGGGAAGGCGGGTGAAGGGGCGACGGAGTTCAGGGACGGATCCCGGAATCTGCACGGCGTTCACCTGGTGGGCCTGCGGCGAGGGAGGGCGTGTCATCTTTGTCATACGGCGCACACTTCCCAGAAGCCTCATCTGATTCGCGAGATGGTGGCTTTCCAGGAGTGGAATGCCCCGCTCGGATACGAGACGTTCCCGGATGGGGGGCGTTGTGCCACGCCTTGCCATCGCGAGAAGGAGTATCACCGCGAGGAGTGAAATTGGGACGCGAGTGAGGATGCATATTTCAAACTGGGTGGAATGAGGGAAGGAGCGGTAAAGATCTTGAGTATATGGGGTGCAGATCCATTGAAATGGCTTTTTTCACTGAAAACGGGCTTGGCGTTGCTGGTCGTTCTGACTGTGGCGTCGATTGTGGGGACTCTGATCGATCCTTTAGAGAAGGCGCAGGCTCTGATCTATTACAGTGGGTGGTATCTGACGTTTCTGCTACTGCTGGCGGTGAACGTGGGGTGTGCGACGGTTCGGCATATTAAGGAGCGGATTCTGCCTGCGCGGGGGATTCAGTTTCGGAAGCAGAAAAAGTTTTACGAGGTTGGGCGACCCCGGGGCGAGGTCCCGTTTCAAGGGACGGTTGAGGATGCGGCGAGGGTTTTCGCGCGTCACGGTCTGAAGACGGCGACGGAAGAGGATTTCGGTTATGGCTGGCGGGGCAAGTTGGGCTATTGGGGAGCGCCGCTGGCTCATTTCGGGATCATTCTCGTTCTGGTGTCGGGTTTTGTTTCTAAATGGGTGGCGCGGGAGGGGTTTGTTGTTCTGGGAGAGGGGGAGCGGACGGACAAACTGATCGTTCGAGGGGATGAGGGGATGACGGCGGAGGATCTCGGTTTCACGGTGATCTGCGAGGACTTCGATACCGGTTTTTTCCCACG